>NZ_JBDPHA010000028.1:0-6240 GCF_039841805.1 Romboutsia sp. 1001216sp1 | reverse complement strand
TTAAAAATATTTACTAAAATGGAAAAAATATTCATTGTTGCTGCTCTTTTTTGGATACTAACTTTAGATGTTCATGACATGAGTATTATTACTATAGCTAACTGTATATTGATCCCAATAATATTAATAGAACTTGCTAAAAAGTATAGTTAAAAAATAAAAAAACAAGTGATGGATCAAGTCCTATCACTTGTTTTTTTTAGTATAAAATAGGTTATTTTTTAGGATGCATTTTGGATGCAGAATTGGTGGCAAAAGTGGAGGCAATTCATTTTTTCATGGGGTCATGATTTTTTTACTTAAAATGAGAGTATTACTGGGCTTTGCCCAGACCCAAATCGCAGATGGGGACAAAAACTCCTTATGCTCTTTTTTCTCCGAAGGCTCTTGCAGAGGGCTTTTTATTTTTTATAAAAAATATTAAAAGGATTTTGTAATACATTTGTAATATACTACAAATGTATTACAAAAAAATTGATTATTTCAAAGGAGCTAAAATGACTAAAGAAGAGTTTTTAGAATTAGATATAGATAAAAAAATTGAATACCTAAATGAAAAATTAAGCGAAGGACAAACTGTAATTCGCATTAGAGAAGATCTAGGAATAGGAGAAAAATCTCTTCAAAAAATTATAAGAGAAAATGGATATAAATATTTTCAAAAAGAAAAAAGATATTACAAAGAAAATACAAATGTATTACAAAAAAATATAGTTAATGAAAATTATAATTTAGATTCTAAAGATCCCACAATTGTATTACAAAATTATAAAGATGATTTATTAGAAATAGTTCAAGCCAAGAAAGACATATTTGAAGTTATAAATGCTTTTAAAGAAAATTTGTATTACAAAGATACTACAAATGTAATAGAAGTGGTTGCTAGTAATGAAATACAAATTAAAGATTTTAATAGCGACGCAAAAGTAACTTCATTTAGAGTTTATGGTGAAACATTAACTAAGTGGAAAGAGTTTTGCAGCAAACATAAAAAATATAATAATCAAGATCTAGTGTCTATGGCATTAGAAGAATATATGAAAAAGTATGAGTAATAGATAAAAAAGCGCCGTAAATTATGGCTAAAAAAACGTCTAGAATCCATGTAGAGCGAAAATAATAAAGTTAAGGGTAAATAGGGTATCTATTTATAAAATAAGCCTTAAAATCGAAATTAGAGCTTTATAAGTAAATAAAATAAAGAAAGGTCAGACTTAATAAAATTAAGTTTGACCTTTCTTTATTTTGCTAGACCTTACAAGTATTGGAAATACTATGTTTTTATAAACTATTCCCTAAACCTAAATTTAAGGGGTATTTGAAGAAAACAAGCCTTAATAATTATTGATTATCATTTATCTTATTTTATAATTTTATTTTTATAAATAAAAAAATATAAATTTTTTTAAGTAAATAATTTTAAATTAAATAAATAAATAAAGGGTAATTATAAATTATAATAAATAGTATTTAAAATTTACATGAATGGAGGAAAAATTATGTTAAGTCAAAAAACAATAGATATAGTAAAAAGTACAGTACCAGTATTAAAGGAACATGGAATGGAAATTACAACAACTTTTTACAAAACAATGTTTAAAAATAATCCTGAAGTAAAATCTATGTTTAATATGAATAAGCAAGAATCAGGTGAACAACCCAAAGCATTAGCGATGACAATATTAGCAGCAGCCCAAAATATAGACAATTTAGAGATTTTATTGCCTGCAGTAAAAAAAATAGGACAAATTCATGTCAATACTAATGTAAAGCCAGAACACTATCCAATAGTAGGTAAAAACTTATTATTAGCAATAAAAGAAGTTTTAGGAGATGCAGCAACTGATGAAGTATTACAAGCTTGGAGTGAGGCTTATGAAGTTATATCACAAGTATTTATTGATGTAGAAAAAGATATATATTCTGGAAAATAAGATAATAAATTTATTTGATATAGAGGTTTATTATCACAGATAAAGTTAAAACCCTTAAAATCAATTTATTTGGATTTTAAGGGTTTTAACTTTATCTGAAATACATAATTAGTCTCTAAACTAAAATTTAACGAATAGTTAATTTATATTAAGTAATTTATCTTTTATTTCTTTGAATTTTTTATCATCAATCCCAAGTTTTTTCTTAAAAGGTTCATCATCTATTCTAATAACTTCTATTTTATCCGGAGATATTTTTTTTATCATTTTCTTTGTTTTTTCAATTGAGCTATCATCATCGTTATATCCTTTAACAATAGTAACTTCAAATATAAATGTACCTTTATATTGCTTTCTAAAGGTAGCCATATTTTCAACATATTGTTCTAATGTATATCCATCAATAGGTCTTTGAACTTTTTGGAAATATTCCTCCGTTGCTACTTTTATTTCTCCTATAACTTCATCACACTTATTAGCAATTTCTATGTATTCATCATTTGCTAATATATATCCATTAGAAAGAAGTTTTACAGCCAAATCTTTTGACTTTATAAAGTCAATTATATCTTCTATTCTATCATTTACTAAAGCCTCTCCCATTGAGTTTATAAATATTAATTCTGGATTCTTAGCATCTATAATTTTACCTAACTCAATTATTGAATTATCTGCGTTTTCAAATTTTTTTTGCTTATCAACTTTATTTTTAGACCTACCGATAGGGCAAAAAATACAATCAAAATTACAGTGCTTTTCTGGAAGTATATTAACTTCTAGAACCCTTTTTCCATCTTCAATATAAACTTCCTTATAACTAAAATTATTCATAATACTATCCTCCTAAATAAACAGAAAAAGCCTGAGAAATATTTTTATAATATCTCCCAGGCTTTTATCCTTCCGTGTCCATAGTTTAAACTATGTGTTTTCTCTCGGACCAGCTAGTTATAAACTACGGAACCCTAGAAAACTTTATGTATAAACTTGTTATTTAATATACTAACATATTATTATGTTTATTTCAAATTGAAGAGTTTAAGATAACTAATCTTTAAAAACTTATTTAAAGATATCTAGTAAAAAAGCCCTTATAATCCATTTATTTCGATTTTAAGGGCTTTAACTTTATTTAAAATACATAACTAGTTTCTAAAGTAAAATTTTAAGACTAATTACTTGGAATTTCTAAACATGATGCTAAATCTTTTTCTGGCGTACTTATAGGTTTTATATCGAATGTATCAACTAAATATTGAAGTACATTTGGACTTAAAAATGCTGGTAATGTAGGTCCAAGATAGATTCCTTTTATTCCTAATGATAAAAGCGCTAACAAGTCAGCAACTGCTTTTTGTTCATACCATGATAATATTATAGAAAGTGGTAAGCTATTTACATCTGTATCAAAAGCATCTGCTAAAGCTAGGGCTATTCTTACAGCTGAGTAAGCATCATTACATTGCCCTACGTCTAAAAGTCTTGGAAGTCCAGCAACTTCTCCGAATTCTAGTTTATTAAATCTATATTTACCACAAGCCAGAGTAAGTATTATACAGTCTTTTGGAACTTTAGTAGCAAATTCTGTATAATAATTTCTTCCAGATCTTGCCCCATCACATCCCCCAATTAAGAAGAAATGTTTTAATTTACCAGACTTAACTGCATCTATTATAGCTGGTGCATTGCTTAATGTAGCATTGTGTCCAAATCCAACTAAAATTTCCTTAGGTTCTTGGTCTTCTTTAAATCCACCAAGTTCTAAAGCTTTATTTATTATTTCACTAAAGTCTTTTTCTCCGCTTTCAGTTTTTCCTATATATTTTACTCCATCCCAACCAACTACACTTGTTGTAAATATTCTATCTTTGTATGAATCTCTAGGTTTCATAAGACAGTTTGTAGTCATTAATATACATCCTGGAATATTGTCAAATTCTTTTTGTTGATCTTGCCAAGCTCCACCAAAGTTTCCTACTAAATGAGGATACTTATTAAGTTCTGGATAACCATGACAAGGAATCATTTCACCATGAGTATATATATTTATTCCTTTACCTTCAGTTTGTTTTAAAAGCATTTCTAAATCTTTTAAATCATGGCCAGAAACTATTATAAATGGACCTTTTTTAATATTTACATTTACTTTATGAGGAGCTGGATTTTTGTAAATAGTAGTGTTTGCTTCATCCAGTTTTTGCATAACAGCAACACTCATGTCACCTGTTTTTAAAGTCCATGTTATTAAATCTTCTACTGTTAAATTCTCATCACAAGTTGCAGCTAATGCTCTAAAATAAAATTCATCAACTTGATCATTATAATATCCTAATTCTCTAGCTTGATGACCATATGCAGATACTCCTTTTAATCCATAAATTATAGTTTGTCTTAATGAACGTATATCTGGGTCTAAGTTTTGATCATACATTATACCTGCACGTTTAGCATCTTCTAACATTTGATTTCTAGTTTCACTTAAATTATATGTAGCCTCTTCACTGAAATTTTCACATGATGATATCTTGCTTCTTAAAGATTGTTTTATTTCTTGTGACTTTCTTAACAATTGTTCATGAACATCACCATCAAAGTTAACATTTGTAAGTGTTGTAAATAAAGAGTTTTCAACGAAACTAACTATATCTTTATCTATTTTTTCACCTTTTTTTATTAACTCATTTGCATAACAACTGATGCCTTTTATTTGATAAATAAGTAAATCTTGAAGAGCTGCTATATCTGAGGTTTTACCACAAACTCCTACTTTTGTACAGCCTTTACCTCCAACTGTTTGTTCACATTGATAACAAAACATTGAATAATCCATATAAACCACTCCTTTTTTAATAGTCTTTAATATAATTACCAATAAATTGAGGAAATAACATGAATTTGTAAATAAATTATTTCAAATAAGTGGGATACTGAAATAAGTAAAAAACAGGTGTTTATTTATGTATATATTGATATTGCTGAGATTAATTTTTTACTTTTGTATTTAGAATAATATTATACTTAATAATGAAAGTGTCTAGTTCTATAATTGTTTCGGAAAAATACTAGTCTTTAAAAACTTATTTAAAGATATTTAGTAAAAAAGCCCTTAGAATCCATTTCTTTGGACACTAAGGGCTTTGATTTTATAATTAAATTTATATTAATAATAAAAAACATTTGTAAATTTATGTAAAAAACTTTATCATATATTTAGAAAACAAAATAAAAAAGACTTACAAGTTTCCCTTTCGGTCGCCAAACCTAATCGGAAATTAGTACCCAACTGTTAGCGCAGTTAGATAGTACAAGTAAGCCTTATAAACTGTCATTACTAATAAAGTACTGCAATACTTATTAGAACAACAACAGTTTACTCTTAAATTTATAATCAAGATTAGTATAATATATACTTGAAAATTATACAAGATTATAAATTTAAAAAAGGTTTATGAAATATCGAGCTATTCTCACAGTTGAGAATAGCTTTTTTTAGTTTTTAGACAAGGCTTGAGGTCGGAAAGCATTGATACTATGCTTGATTAATTAGTATTAGCTTATACCATACTTAAACGGCTTGAGAGAATGGGAGCATTGATATTAGGCTCGATAATTAATATTAGCTGATAAAAGAAATATTTACATACATATAAAAAAATTGAATAGATAGGGTTTTATAAGGGAGAGTGTTTGACCTAGAGCAAACCGAATGGCTCGACAGAGTACAGGGGTAGCCGACTAAACACTTGGGTTAAAGTCCCAACTGCATATATTGATGTCTGATACCATCAAGAAGGGCAGAGAGTAGTGACTCGATACTACATATGTTGAAAGCGAGGTTTGTGGCATTTCTTTGTGCAAACATAACGATACCGACTATTGGGGGAAATGGTAGTCTATATTAAATTATGAGGTGTTATGTTGACTGTATCAGTCCTAGACGTTCCATGGTCGTATACATGGCGAGATGACGGTATTATATACCTGATAGGAGGTTAGCTTGCGACTTGTTCGTAGGCTAACTCTGTCCAAAATTAACTCGAATCTGGTATTATATAAAAACCATATAAGCAAGTACATAAGAAACTTATAAAACAAAAGAGTTTGATGGACAACCCTCTTCTGGGTTGGTCATTTGAACTCTGCGTTAGTACGACTGAAGACCGATAGGTTATAAGGAGTTGTTAGCCGATAGGCTTAATTATAGGGAGGTTTAGACGGTGAAAGAATTCTTAAAAATATTTACTAAAATGGAAAAAATATTCATTGTTGCTGCTCTTTTTTGGATACTAACTTTAGATGTTCATGA
>NZ_JBDPHA010000027.1:0-9119 GCF_039841805.1 Romboutsia sp. 1001216sp1 | reverse complement strand
TACCTGGTTGATAGGTCGAAGGTGTAAGTGCAGTAATGTATTTAGCTTATCGATACTAATAGGTCGAGGACTTGACCAAAAATCATTAACTAAATGATATACAGTTTTCAGAGTATTAACTCTAAAAGATAAAGATTATGTGGTTATTATAGCAAAGAGGATACACCTGTTCCCATACCGAACACAGAAGTTAAGCTCTTTAGCGCTGATGGTACTTGGGGGGCGACCCCCTGGGAGAGTAAGACGTAGCCACGTAGTCTTTTTTTTATGCAAAAAAATAAATATAATTGTTTTTCATACCATATATTAAATCTAATAAATAAAATATATAATTATATAAAAAATATTAGAAGCATTGAAATAGCTAGAGTTAGAGATTGTAAAAATTAAAATTTTTTAAAACTGAAAAAACTTTTTTGAATAATACTATTGAAACTTGATAATATATATAATATAATGATTATCAAATAGAAGAATTAATAAAAAGCTTTGAAGGAAATTAGTAAAGAGCAAGTTTGTATTCAGAGAGTGAGTGGTAGGTGTGAACTCATTACAATGGTTTTTGAATCTATTCTGGAGCTTCTACCGAAACAATAAGGTAAGACGTATACCTACGTTACAGGTTTGAGAGGGTTATATTTTTATATAACCAATTAGGGTGGCAACGCGGATAACAAGACTTTCGTCCCTTTCATAGGGGAATGAAGGTCTTTTTTTAATGCAATAATTACCCTAAGATTAAGGTTTTAGATAAAAATACATGTATTAGAAAACGTTATTTATGACTAAAATTAATTTATTAGCGCTGGTAGATTAACAAAAGTTATAAGTTTTGAATAGGTTAATTAAAGTAAAATAAATTATAAAATATAAGGAGGAATTAGCAATGTTAGATGTCAGAAGAATAAGAGAAAATTTAGAAGATATAAAAAAAGCTATGGATAGAAGAGGCGAAAAAGAATTCGACTTAGATGCTGTAGTTAGATTAGATGACGAAAGAAGAGAATTACTTAAAGAAGTTGAAGTAATGAAGAATGAGTTAAATGTAGAATCTAAGAAAATACCTCAATTAATAAAAGAAGGTAAAGATGTAGAGGCAGCTAAAGCTCAACTTAAAGAATTATCAGATAAGATAAAAGGAATGGATGAAAAAGTTAGAGCTGTAGAAGCAGAGATGGAATACAACTTAATGAGAATACCAAATGTACCTCATCCTGATGTTCCGCAAGGAACAACAGATGAAGATAATGTTCAAATAAGAACTTGGGGAGAACCTACAGAGTTTAACTTTGAACATAAGGCACACTGGGATATAGGAACAGGATTAGGAATATTAGATTTTGAAACTGGAAGTAAAATAACAGGTTCAAGATTCACTTTATACAAAGGATTAGGAGCTAGATTAGAGAGAGCGTTAATAAACTTCTTCTTAAATACTCATACAGCTGAGCATGGATATACAGAAGTTTTACCTCCTTTCATGGCTAATAGAACTAGCTTTATAGGAACAGGTCAATTACCTAAGTTCGAAGAAGACATGTTCAAAGTTGAAGGTGTTGATTACTTCTTAATACCAACTGCTGAAGTTCCTGTAACAAATATACATAGAGATGAAATATTAACAGTTGACCAATTACCAATAAAATATTGTGCATATACTCCATGCTTTAGATCTGAAGCAGGTTCTGCTGGTAGAGATACTAGAGGATTAGTAAGACAACATCAATTTAACAAGGTAGAATTAGTTAAATTTGTTAAGCCAGAAGATTCTTACGATGAGTTAGAAAAATTAACTAATGATGCAGAAAAAATGTTACAATTATTAGGATTACCTTACAGAGTTGTTAAGATATGTACAGGAGACTTAGGGTTCACTGCAGCATTTAAATATGACTTAGAAGTATGGATGCCAAGTTACAACAGATACGTTGAGATATCTTCTTGTTCAAACTTTGAAGATTTCCAAGCTAGAAGAGCTGGTATAAGATTCAAGAGAGACAAAAAATCTAAAGCAGAATACGTTCATACATTAAACGGATCTGGATTAGCAGTAGGAAGAAGTTTAGCTGCTATATTAGAAAACTATCAACAAGAAGATGGTTCAGTAGTAGTTCCAGAAGTATTAAGACCATACATGGGTGTAGATGTTATAAAGAAAGAAGAATTATAAGATCTAACGCAATTTAGACATATATTAAGAAGATCATTATCTATATATAAAGGCCAACAGATTTCTGTTGGTTTTTATATATAGTGATATAATATTTTTAACAAGAAATAGGATGCAACTGTATGTAGTTTAGAAAAATATAAGCTATAGATAGTCCTCACAAATTTAACCCTTGTAACCTAATGATATTATAGTCTATTTAAGTTACAAATATAGCCAATTTACATTGTTTAATATTACTTATAATTAAGAATTATGCAATAGTAACTAATTTTAACTTGTACAAATAAATTAAAATTCAGTTGAATTATAAATGTAACTATGATAATATAGAAGTGTTATAAGTTCTAGGAGGAAATATGAATAAAGAACTATATATGAAAGAAGCCTTGAAAGAAGCAGATAAAGCCTTTAAAAAAGGCGAAACTCCTATAGGAGCCATAGTAGTTAAAGATGGCAATATTATAGGCAGAGGACATAATTTAACTGAAACTTTAAATGATAGCACAGCTCATGCTGAGATTGTAGCAATAAGAGAAGCTGCTAGAAACTTAGGTGGATGGAGACTTATTGATTGTGAATTATATGTTACAATGGAACCTTGTATTATGTGCAGTGGGGCTATAGTTAATTCTAGAATAAAAAAACTTATAATAGGAACTAAACATATAAAAAACGAATATACAGAAAATCAGCATAAATTTAAGACTGATTACTATGAACGAAATAATATAAATGTCTTATTCGGTGTTTTAAAAGAAGAATGTTCTAATATATTACAGGAATTTTTTAGAGCTCTTAGGAAAAGATAATAAGGAGAGATGGTCGAGTCGGTCGAAGGCGCTCGCCTGGAAAGTGAGTATACGTCAAAAGCGTATCGTGGGTTCGAATCCCACTCTCTCCGCCAGAGGAAAATTTAAATATGGTTATAAGTTTGCTGTACTAGATGGGGAGGTAGCGGTGCCCTGTAACCTGCAATCCGCTATAGCAGGATTGAATTCCATCTAGAGGTTTATATCTTGTAGGGCTGCCCTGAATAAGTGGTGTTGACACTTAGGTCCTACGCAATGGAAGCTCATGAACCCCGTCAGATCCGGAAGGAAGCAGCGGTAAGTGATCACTTCCGTGTGCCGTAGGGGTGCCTAAGTTGAGCTAACTGTTTAGGTAACGCCTATGAGAGTAAATCAATAGATGGTGTACAGCTTTAATATATAAAAAACAAATCTCTTATTATAAGAGATTTTTTTTAATTATAAGAAAATCATGAGTTTTTTACTCTATGCATAATTTTAGAAATATATTAATGAGTATACAAAATATGATTAATAGATATGGTATAAAAAATATGTTTTTTTATACTTTTAATAAAATTAGTTAAGATAATTTATATTTTAAAATAAATTTAGTTTGATTAGTATATATTTACATTTAATAACGTTAATAATTAATGTAGGTTGTATTTTATATAAAAATAAATACTAGCATTTAAAATATAAGTAATGTGATGATATAATTAGATAAAAATAGATTAATTGTATGAAGTTTATTTAAGGAGAGATAAGAATGCATAAAGCATTATATAGAGCATATAGGCCACAAAATTTTGAAGATGTTGTGGGCCAGCAACATATAATAAGAACGTTAAAGAATCAGATAGAAAGTAATAATGTAGGACATGCATATTTATTTACAGGAACGAGAGGGACAGGTAAAACATCTACGGCTAAAATATTTGCTAGAGCAGTTAATTGTGTGCAAAGTAAAGACCAAGAGCCTTGTAATGAATGTGAAGTATGTAAGGATATAATAAATGATAATATAATGGATGTTGTAGAGATAGATGCGGCATCTAACAATAGTGTAGATGATATAAGAGAGCTTAGAGAAAGTGTTAAATATTCGCCTACAAAGGCTAAATATAAGGTATACATAATAGATGAGGTTCATATGTTATCGCAAGGGGCCTTTAATGCACTTTTAAAGACATTAGAAGAACCGCCATCATATATAATATTTATATTAGCTACAACTGAACCTCATAAGATACCGGCTACAATACTATCTAGATGTCAAAGATTTGACTTCAAAAGAGTTACGGTTAATGATATGTCTGAAAGAATGAAAAAGATATGCAATGAGGAAAATATAGAAGTTGAAGATAAAGCACTTAACCTAATAGCTAGAAATGCACAAGGTGCACTGAGAGATGCCTTAAGTATATTAGATCAATGTATATCTTTTGGTGGTAACAAAATAGAATACAAAGATGTAGTTGAATTATTAGGAACAGTAAATATAGAGCAATTATTTGAGATGTCTCAGTTCATAATAAATCAAGATACAAA
Source organism: Romboutsia sp. 1001216sp1 (assembly GCF_039841805.1). Classification (NCBI taxonomy): domain Bacteria; kingdom Bacillati; phylum Bacillota; class Clostridia; order Peptostreptococcales; family Peptostreptococcaceae; genus Romboutsia; species Romboutsia sp. 1001216sp1. Next base: position 4,604 of record NZ_JBDPHA010000027.1, on the reverse strand, counting down.
AAACTCTCTTCAAGCACTAAATGAATTTGTAATTTGGGGTAAGGATATAAGAAATTTAATTAATGATTTAATAGACCATTTTAGAAATCTTATGGTTTGTAAGGTGTCAACTGAATTAGATGAGATAATTTCTTTACCAGAAGAGACTATAGATAAATTAAAGTCCCAAGCTGAAAGTGTAGATGTAAATGATATTATAAGAGTTTTAAATATATTATCTGTTACACAAGATAGCATGAAAAGCTCATCGAATCCAAGGGTTCTGGCTGAAGTTACTATGATGAAAATAGCCCAACCTATGTTTGATGAAAGCAAAGAAGCTTTAATAAAGAGAATAGAGAATTTAGAGAAGAAAATAGAGAGTGGAAATATAAAGGTTAATAGCAACAATATAGAGAATACTAATAATATAATAGAGGAAAAAGAAATAATAGAGACAGATGAAGTAGTATACGAATCTGTTAAAAGTGAAGATGTTAAGCTTATAGAGTCATCATGGCCTAAGATTAGAAAGAGTATAAAGGATGATAAGCAAAGTAAACAAATGCCAGTATACTTCTTATTAGGTGATGTAAGTAGTTTTAATGTATATGAAAATGTGTTATATCTAATATACGCAGATGGATTTGCGTTTGCTAAGAAAAGACTAAGCGAACCTGATACTATAGCATATATAGAAAAAGTAATAAGAGAAACTATAAGTAGAAGTTTTAATATAAAAATAATATTAGAATCTGAAGTTAAAAACATAGACTTAGAAATAAAGAGTGGAAAAGTTGATAAAGGTGAGGAGATTCTAAAAAGTATAGTAAATGAGGAGATACTAGAAATAAAAGATAGTGTCGAAGAAAATGAAAGTAAATAATAAACACTAATATGATATAATATTAAAATAAAATAGTTTTAAGGAGGAATTTAAAATGGCTAAAAGAGGTTTTGGAGGCGGAATGATGCCTGGAAATATGAACAATTTATTAAAGCAGGCTCAAAAGATGCAAGAAAACATGCAAAAAATGCAAGAAGAATTAGAAGCTAAGGAAATAGAAGCTTCAGTTGGTGGAGGAGCTGTTACTGTAAAAGTTAACGGTAAGAAAGAAGTTTTAGATATAAATATAAAACCTGAAGTTGTTGATCCAGATGACATAGAGATGTTACAAGACTTAGTATTAAGTGCTATAAATGAAGCTTTAAGAAATGTTGATGAAATGCAATCATCTCAAATGGGTAAATTAACTGGAGGAATGAACATACCAGGGTTATTCTAGTAGGTGATAATATGCAATCTTATACAGGGCCTATAGCTAGGCTTATAGAAGAATTTTCAAAGCTTCCAGGGGTAGGTAGAAAAACGGCTCAAAGATTAGCTTTCCATGTAATAAACATGAATGTTAATGATGTAGAGTCTTTATCTAAAGCTATCTTAGAAGCTAAGAGAGAAATAAAATATTGTTCAGTATGCTGTAATATAACAGACACAGACCCTTGTAGTATGTGTTCTAATAAAAACAGAGATGCTGGTGTAATATGTGTAGTAGAAGATCCTAGAGATGTTGCTGCTATGGAGAGAACAAGAGAATTTAAGGGGCAATATCATGTATTAAATGGAGTTATATCTCCTATGGATGGTATTGGACCTGATATGATAAAAATTAAAGAGCTAATCCAAAGATTAGGAAATCAGGATGTAAGAGAAGTAATAATGGCTACAAACCCAACGATTGAAGGGGAAGCTACGGCTATGTATATAGCTAGACTTTTAAAACCTATGAGGATAAAAGTTACTAGAATTGCTCATGGTCTACCAGTAGGTGGAGACTTAGAGTATGCTGATGAAGTAACTATATCAAAAGCTTTAGAAGGAAGAAGAGAAATATAAAAAATCGAGGTATTTACCTCGATTTTTTGTCGTTTACTGATATAAATTTACTCAAATAATATAAGGTACACTTGTTGAATTAAACAATGAGTTAATGTATAATTTTAATAAATTCATTCAAAATTATTTATAGGAGAATAAAATGAAATCAACAATGAGCCTAGAAGAGAGAAAAGCTTTGAAAGAAAAAAGAGAAAAAAACTTAAAATCTAAAGGAAAAACAAAGTTTACAGAATCTGATGATATGAGCTTATTAATAAAGAAAAAAAACAGTAAAGCTCAGAAAAGCAAAAACTCGTGCTTTAGGAATAATTATAAGAAGTATCAATATGATTATGAAGAAGATTTTTATGAACCTACATACTAATATATATAATTGTAAAATGCCCAAAGGATATTATCCATTGGGCATTTATTATGTAAATTTAATTAAAATTAATTCATAGATAGTAATACATCCTCAACTAAATTAGCTATATTTTGAGAAGAATTAAATTTTCTTATAGATTTTATATTTTTCTTTAACATATCTAATCTAGATGGATCATCTATTAGTACTTTCAGTAAAACTGAAAGAGAATACTTTTTAGTCGTTCTAAGGGCTGCACCACAATTTGAAAGAAAATCTAAGTTTTCTTCTTCCTGTCCAGGAATATAATATGGAACAATCATAGGAACGTCTTTTAATAATGCTTCTGTAGTAGTTAAACCACCAGGTTTTGTTATTAAAACGTCAATAGAAGCAAGTATATCATTCATTTTATTAGTGTACCCAAGTACACATATATTTTTATTATGATTGTGAGTAGCCAGTTTTTTTTCAAGTTTCTCTTTTAAGGATTCATTTCTTCCTGTAATGACTAAAATTTGAAAATCTCTATCAATATCCAGTAATTCTTCTAAGGTTTCTTTTATATTACCAGCTCCAAAGCTTCCTCCCATAAGTAGAACTGTAAGTTTATCAGAAGATAAACCTAATTCATTTAAAACTTCTTCTTTTTCTCTATTACTTAAGAATGATTTTTCTACGGGGATACCAAAAGGTTTGATTTTTTCAGTATCAACTCCTTCATATGCTAGCAATTCTTTTACATACTCATGACCTACTATATAATAGTCTATTTCATTTTGTATCCATGTAGAGTGAGTAGTATAATCTGTAAGGACAGAGATCATTGGAGGCACATCTATAGTATCATGGTGATCACCTAGATGTAAACCGTGATCATAACCTCCGTCACTATGTTTTTTTAGTGTACTTAAAGCTATCATAGGGAAGGGATGTGTACCTATAATTAAATCGGGTTTAGAATCATTTAAAAGCTTTTTGAATTTTTTTGCCATTAAAGATGTAAGCAAATTACCTTTAAACTCATTTTTAGAAACAAGAGAGGTTTCAGAAAATCTGTATACACTACCATAAGCTTTTGGAGTATATATAGCAGATTTTTCATATCCCCTAGAAATTATTTTATCCATTGTATTATTAACTAATTTTAAACTATCCACTATTTCACATTGTATATTAAAACCATCTATCGTTTTTTGTTCTAACTCCTCTTTAATTGCTCGAGCAGCTCTATTATGACCTCCACCAGTTGAAGCAGACATAATCAATACTTTTTTGCTCATACTAAAATCCTCCTAAAATGTAGAGTTATATTGAATAATAATGCAATTTTTTGTATTATTAAATATATTAACTTAGAAAAAATAAATTATGTATTATATTATATACTAATAATGAGTTAATAATAATCTAATATAATATAAAAAAAAATACAAGCATAACAAAATAAATACTTAGGAGCAGATAGATGAAAGTAGTAGAGATATACACTAGCGATACATGTCCACAATGTATAAAAGCTAAAGAGTTTCTAAAAAATAAAAATATTGAATATAAAGAATATAATATATCGAAAGATTTAGATGCAAAGAAAAAGTTGATAGGTATGGGGTATATGTCTATTCCTCTAACTATTATAGATGGAGAACATGTCTTAGGCTTAGATATAAGTAGAATGACACAACTATTAGAGAAATAGTATTTATTGATATAAGGAAGCTTGTAAAAAAGATTTCTTATATCAATAAAAAATATAAAAATTAGTATGAAATGTAGAAAAATACATAGACTAAATCACAGATAATAATAGATTAAGAAAAAAATTAAAAAAAGTTAAAAAAAAGTATTGACGATATAAGTGTAAGGTGATATAGTATTACTTGTCCTTAAGAAAAGGGCAAAAACAAAAAAAGTAAGCGCCGACACAGTCGCTTAAAATGAACTTTGAAAATTAAACAGTAGGTTAATTTATATAACTAATGATTCTTAAAAGAATCGAAAACAACCAAGCCAGATATTCAGATGATGATAGTCTGAGCAGGTAACAACTTTTATTTGAGAGTTTGATCCTGGCTCAGGATGAACGCTGGCGGCGTGCCTAACACATGCAAGTCGAGCGATTTACTTCGGTAAAGAGCGGCGGACGGGTGAGTAACGCGTGGGTAACCTGCCCTGTACACACGGATAACATACCGAAAGGTATGCTAATACGAGATAACATGAGAAAGTCGCATGGCTTTCTTATCAAAGCTCTGGCGGTACAGGATGGACCCGCGTCTGATTAGCTAGTTGGTAAGGTAACGGCTTACCAAGGCGACGATCAGTAGCCGACCTGAGAGGGTGATCGGCCACATTGGAACTGAGACACGGTCCAAACTC
>NZ_JBDPHA010000026.1:0-10381 GCF_039841805.1 Romboutsia sp. 1001216sp1 | reverse complement strand
GAGTTTGGACCGTGTCTCAGTTCCAATGTGGCCGATCACCCTCTCAGGTCGGCTACTGATCGTCGCCTTGGTAAGCCGTTACCTTACCAACTAGCTAATCAGACGCGGGTCCATCCTGTACCGCAAAAGCTTTGATATTTTTACCATGCGATAAAAACATGTTATCTCGTATTAGCATACCTTTCGGTATGTTATCCGTGTGTACAGGGCAGGTTACCCACGCGTTACTCACCCGTCCGCCGCTCTTTACCGAAGTAAATCGCTCGACTTGCATGTGTTAGGCACGCCGCCAGCGTTCATCCTGAGCCAGGATCAAACTCTCAAATAAAAGTTGTTACCTGCTCAGACTATCATTATCTGAATATCTGGCTTGGTTTGTTTTCGATTCTTTAAGAATCAGTTATATAAATTAACCTACTGTTTAATTTTCAAAGTTCATTTTCTCGGCTTACTTATCTTACCAGGTTATTAACCTTTAGTCAAGATTTTCTTTCGTTTTATTTTTCGTCCGTATCTCTTGGACAAGTAATACTTTATCACCTTTCTAATTATTAGTCAACATATTTTTTTAATTTTTTTGTAATATATTTTTAAAAATTTATTTGTATAGGATTTTATTAACATTACTAACAGTATTAAATTAAGTAAAACTCTTTCAATCCATTTTTTATCCACATTATCAACTAATTTATTAACTTTTTTAAATTTTATCTAAGTCATAATAAACAATAAAAAATTTACTTTAATTAAGTAATGTATCAGCAAAGCGCCATGTCATAACGCCTTATCCAATTACATAAAAAAAGCATAGATTAATCTATGCTATTATATTACTTATTATTAAATAAATATATTTATACTTTTTTAATTTATATATTTGTAAAATATTTTATTTAAAAATATAGAGTTAATATATGAAGTAATCCCAAATCCAATTACCATATAAAAAAATAATATATATCCAAAATAATCAACTAATGAAAACATCAATATTATACATAATAAATTCATAGTCAACATTATTATTGTATAAGGTAGGTTTTGTATTGATATAAGAATAGAATTTACTATAGTATTTTTTATAGTGTTATTAAATTTAGATATAATAGGAAATACATATGTAAAGTTAAATAAAAATATTATTCCTACTATCGTAGATATAAGCTTTAACATTACCCCCAAAGTTTTATCAGATATTAAATTAGATATGTAAAAATCTAGTAATAATACACTTCCAACTACTATCATTAATATCCATACTACAGTGCTAATTTTAAAATTCTCTTTAAATCTTTTTATAAATTCTTTAGTAACATGTACATCTTCACCTTTAACCTTTTTTAAAGCTACAGAATATGTCGCTGTTAAAGATGCTCCTATTGTTATAACTGGTATACTAAAAACTATGAATAAAAAATTTAACACTACTATATCTGTTATCGTATCTAGCGTTTCCCAAAACTTGCCATCATATCTAAATAAATTATCCATAAAAAATCCTTTCTATTAGTTGTAATCATTACTTAAAATTATTCTTATTTTCCAAATTTATTTATCTAATTTAGAAGTTGATTGTCTTACAAGCAGTTTTCCTTCAAAGATTTTGTGTTGATTTTTACTTTTCTTATTAATTAAGTCAAATAATATCTTAGTGGTTTCCTTTGCCATTTCTTCAATAGGTTGACGTATTGTTGTTATAGATGGATTATAATAGTATGTAATATCTAATCCATCAAATCCTACAACAGAGTAATCTTCTGGTATCCTTTTTCCACACTCTAGTATAGCTTTACATGCTCCAATGGCCATGCTATCAGAAATTGCATAAATCGCAGTAAATTCTTCTTTGGAGTTTATAAGCTCTTTAGTTAGGTTATATCCATTCTCCATACTATATGAATTAGGGCTATCCCAAGTATATCTAATTAAATTTTCATTTATCGTGATATTCCTACTTCTTAAAGACTTTCTATATCCTTCTAAACGCAAATTACTTATACTCATATCTGTACTATATGATGCTAGAATTGCAATTTTTTTATGTCCATTATCGCATAAAAAATCTACTATCTTTTTACTTTCATATACATCATCAACTGATACCGATGAATATAAATTCTTATCTACATTATCTGTTATAGCTATCGTGCTTAGTACAAATGGTATTTTTATTTCTTGTAACTTATCCTCTTGGTGTGAAAAAGATCCACCTAAAAATACTATTCCTTTTAACCTTTTTTCTTTTATAAGCTCTAAAGCTACCTCAACCTCATCTTGACTAGAATCTACTCTATGCAATATAAATGTGTATTTTCTATTTTGTATTTCTTCTTCAAATACTTTTATCATATTTTGAAAAAATGGGTTATCTATACCTTTTATTAATACTCCTATAGTTTTCGTATCTGAAAGTTTTAAATTTCTGGCACTATTATTAGGAATAAAGTTACTTTCTTTTATTACTTCCATAATCATTCGTCTAGTTTCTTCATTTATATCTGGATGATTATTAATAGCCCTTGATACCGTACTTACCCCTACGCCACATTTTTTTGCTATATCTTTAATTGTGATTGCCTTCATATCAACGGCTTCCTTTCAATTTAATATTTTAATGCATTAGCACATCAAATAATATATTTCAAAATTATTTTCTTCCATATACCTTTGTTAACATCCTTATTTTTTTTATTAAGTTGTTAGAGAAACAATTTGGTTTCATTCTCCATTTCCAGTTATCACCTAATGTAGATGGTACATTTATTCTAGCTTCATTACCTAATCCTAAATAATCTTGTACAGGTATTATACAAGTATTAGCCACGCTTCTCATAGCTAAACATATAAAATCCCAGTGTATTATACTTTCCCTAGTATATTTATTGTTCATGTAATTAACACACATTCTTTTGTCTTGCGGACTAATTTCTTTATACCAATCTCTAATTGTACTATTATCATGAGTCCCTGTATATACTATACAATTTTTTTCATAATTATGAGGTAAATAATCACTTTCTTCCCTTGAATCAAAAGCAAACTGTAGAATTTTCATACCCGGGTATCCTGTATCTTTCAAAAGTTGTTTTACACTTTCTGTTAAAAACCCTAGATCTTCTGCTATTATTTCTACATCTCCTAATTTTCCTTTTATATATTTAAATAAATCTAAACCTGGACCTTTTTCCCAAGATCCATTTATAGCAGTTTTTTCTCCATATGGTATAGCATAATACTCATCAAAACCTCTAAAATGATCTATCCTTACAACATCATATAATTTAAAAGAATACTCTATTCTTTTAATCCACCACTCATAATCTGTATATTTATGATATTCCCAATAATACAGTGGATTTCCCCATAATTGACCTGTTTTTGAAAAACTATCTGGAGGACAACCTGCTACAGCTGTAGGAATACAATCCTTATCTAATTGAAACAACTCTGGATTAGCCCATGTATCAGAACTATCTAAAGCTACATATATAGGGATATCTCCTATTATGGATATTCCTCTTTTATTTGCATAAGCTTTAAGCTTGCTCCATTGTTTAGTGAATAAGTATTGTTGATACTTATAAAACACAATATCATCTTTTAACTTTTCTTCATATTTCAATATAGCTTCTTCTTTTCTTGATCTAATATCATCATCCCACTCTATCCACGACTTTGAACCAAAATAATCTTTTATCGACATATATAACGCATAATCGTGTAACCACCACTTATTCTTTTCACAGTATGCTTTAAATATTTTATTTTTACTTATGTTACTTCTTTCATAAGCCTTTTTTAAAATTTTAAATCTTGATAAATATATTTTTTCATAATCTATATATTCATTGTTACTTCCCCAGTCATAACTATTACATTCTTCTTCAGATAAAAGCCCTTCTTTAACCAATTCATCTAAATCTATAAAGTATGGGTTTCCTGCAAAAGTTGAGAATGATTGGTAAGGAGAATCACCATACCCTGTAGGTCCTAGAGGCAGTATTTGCCATAGACTCTGACCTGCTTTTTCTAATATATCTACAAAATCATAAGCTTCTTTTGAAAAACTACCTATTCCATATTTTGAGGGTAAACTTGAAATAGGTAGCAACATTCCACTTCTTCTCATAATCTCTCTCCTCTACCCCTTATATTATCCTTTAACAGCACCAGCAACTACTCCTTCTATTATGTGCTTTTGACATATTAAATAGAAAATTATAATAGGAATGATTGCTAATACTAACATAGCCATCATCGCACCCATATCTCTATTTCCATTAGAACCTACTAACATTTGAATTACTACTGGTATAGTTTTGTATTTTGTAGATAAACCTATAACTAAATAAGGTAGTAAGTAGTCATTCCATATCCACATAGCATTTAGTATGGCAACAGTGATTGCAGTTGGTTTTAAAATAGGAAGCACTATGTAAAAATAAGTTTGTAAAGGATTACATCCATCTATCATAGCAGCTTCTTCTATTTCTAGTGGAATTGATTTTATAAAACCACTAAACATAAATATCGATAATCCTGATCCAAATCCTAAATATAACGCTACCATACCTAACGGATTTGCTAGGTGTAAAGTATCAGCTAACTTTACCATCGGGAACATTACCATCTGAAAAGGTACTATCATAGAAAATACAAATAAGTAATACAACACACTTGTAAATTTACTCTTTACTCTTGTAATGTAATATGCTGTCATAGAAGTAAAAAGTAAAATTACTACTACTGACATTATTGTAATAAAAAATGACCATCCAATAGCACTTAAAAACCCTGTTTTCTGTAAACCATTAATATAATTTGTGATACCTACAAATGTTTCTGCCGTAGGTAAGGAAAAAGGATTGTCACTTATAAAGAATTTTCCCTTAAATGAATTTACAACTATAAATATAATCGGTGCTAAAAATACTACTACTAATGCACAAAGTATGATAAATACTATATTGTCTCCTACATTCTTTTTTCTAGCCATTGTGTTTTGCATTACTGTTCAACCTCCTTCTTTCTAGTGAAGTATAATTGAGAAAGAGCTATTACCGCTACTATAACAAAGAATATAACTGCCTTAGCTTGACCAACACCCTCATAATTATTTCTTCCATAGAATGTATTAACTATATTAAGAGCTAGCATTTCTGTTTTATGCATTGGGGCTCCATTAGTTAATGCTAAGTTTTGGTCAAATAACTTAAAGCTATTTGATAAAGTTAAAAAAGTACAAATTGTAATAGATGGCATTACCATTGGTATAGTTACATTTTTTAGTGTCTGCCATTTTGTTGCTCCATCAATTTTTGCTGACTCTATTAATTCATTAGGCACACTTTGAAGCCCAGCTATATAAATAATCATCATATACCCTATCATTTGCCAATTCATAAGTATAATTAATCCTATAAAGCCATACTTTTGATTAGCAACAAGAGTCGTTCCATAATTAGCTAAAAATGAATTTATCATAGACTGCCAAGTATACCCAAGAACTATCCCACCTATTAAGTTTGGCATGAAAAATACAGTTCTGAAAAAGTTTGTCCCTCTTATCTTTTTTGTTAAAAAATAAGCAAGGGTAAATGCAAGTATGTTAACTGTTATAATAGATATAATTGTAAATATCGTAGTAAATCCAAAAGCCTCAACAAACCCTTGACCTGCTGAAAAAGCCTTTTTATAGTTTTCTATTCCCACAAATGTTGCATCACTTATTGTAATAAACTCACAAAAAGATAAATATAAACCTGTTATAAAAGGAATTATAAATGCAATAGAAAATGCAATCAGAGTTGGAATTAGGAATATCGGAAAGTATTTTTTTAGTGCTTTTTGCATAATGTTCCCCCTAATATTAATAATTTTAAACTTCTTATAACAAATTAGTTTAAAGAAAAAGCTTAAACCATAAACAAGCATTTCTCTCATCAAATAAATAGGATTTATCCTAAATTATATTAACGATATTATACTGTTATCTATGGCTAAGCCCTTTCACTTACAAATCAAATTAATTCAAAATTTATTTAGATGCTTCTTTTTCACTTGCCCATTCTTCAACTACTAATTTCTTAACATCTTCCCACTTCATATTTCCATTACAATACTCAAGTAATGCTGCACCAAAATCATCTTTAAATGTTTGGCTAGGGAAAGAAGTAAAGTTCCAGTCTACATTGTATAAATCTTTATTTCCTAAATATCTTAAAACTTCTTTAGCTAATGGATCTTGAGGTGTTTCTGAATCTTTGAAAGTATTAAATGGAGCTATGAAACCTAATTCATTTGTTACATGATTTTTACCTGTATCAGAAGTGAATAACCATTCAACAAACTCAATTGATGCTTTTTGATCTGCTTCTGAAGCTTTACTATTTATAGAGAAGAAATTTTCTGTTCCTATACAAAGTCCTTGTTTTTCTTCGCCTTCAATACCTGTATATATCGGCATAAATTTAACATTTTCTGCTTTAACAGTATTTCCTTCAACTTCTGCTATTTGACTCCATCCCCAGTTACCATTTTGAACCATTGCAGCTTTTCCAAGTGCAAATTCAGCCATTGAGTCTGAAACTGTCTTGCTACCTAATAATGTAGGTTCACAAGTTGAGTTATTTATGTATAGGTCAAATATATTTTTAAAGTTATCTGAATAAGTAAAATCTATTTTGTCTAAGTTAGATACTCCCTTATCTTTATATTCATAATAAACAGGAAGATTTGCTAAATGAGTCTGCCATCTCCAATCTTCACCAGGAGTTAGTGATGTAGAAGCAAATACTCCATCTATTCCTAATTGATCTTTTTTAGATTGCATATCTTCTGAAACTTCTTTTAATTTTGTAAAATTATTTATTTCATCTATTGATTTAGCTTTTGCACCATCTAATGCAAAGTATTTATCCATTATTTCTTGGTTGTATATTATACCATACCCTTCCTCAACATAAGGTATACCGTACACTCCATCCCCATCTTTTATAGCCATATCTTGATTTAATAATTTACTATAAAGATTTGTATCTTTTAAATCAGCACAATACTCTTTCCATGATTCATATCCTACTGGACCATTTATTTGGAATAATGTAGGAGCATCTTTTTTAGCTATTTCTGACTTTAATGTTTGTTCATAAGTTCCACTTGCAGCTGTAACTACTTTTACTTTTACACCAGTTTCTTTTTCATAATCCTCAGCAATTTTCTTCCATTGTGATTCTGATTCTGGCTTGAAGTTTAGGTAATATACTGACCCCTTACCATCTTCCTTAGCTGCACTATCATCAGAGGATGAAGAACATCCTGTTAGTGCTGCTGTTGTTAAAACTGCAGATAAAGCAATTGTTACAAACTTTTTTAATTTAATCATAGTAAATCCCCCTTTTTTAATTTGCATCCCTTTGAAGCCTTACTGGTAACGTTTCCGAAAACGTTGCTAATATCGTTTTCCTGCCCCTTTACTTAAATATTATCATCTACAATTCTCAAAATCAAGAAATTATTCTTTTATACTTTGTCCTTTATTGTGATCATATGCCGTTTTATAATTGACTTTTCTACTGTAACTTCCAAATATCTTTATTATATTGATTTATAGTTCTATCTGAAGAAAAATAACCTGCTTTACTTATATTAACTAGCATTCTTTTTGCCCACTTATTTCTATTTTCATATTCTTTAAAGACTTCCTCTTTCTTTTTGCAATACTCATTAAAATCTAATAAAGCCATAAACCAATCTTTCCTTATTATTTCTTTATATAGCCTAATAAGATTTTCTTCACATCCAATGTTCATTAACTCTTCACTAACAATAAAATCTACTATTTCTTTTATATTTTTATCCTTTATATAAATATCAAGAGGGTCATAACCTCCATGTTCATAGTGTTTAATTACATTATCACTCTTCTCCCCAAAGATAAATATATTATCATCTCCAACAAGTTCATGTATTTCTACATTAGCTCCATCTTCTGTACCTAGCGTTAATGCTCCATTTAGCATAAATTTCATATTACCAGTTCCACTTGCTTCCTTTGAAGCTAATGAAATCTGTTCTGATATATCGCATGCCGGTATTAGTTTTTCTGCAATAGTAACATTATAATTTTCAACCATTACAACTTTTAAATATTTACTAACTTCTTCATTATTATTTACAAGTTCTTGTAAACATAATATTAAATGTATTATATCTTTTGCAATAGTATATGCTGGGGCAGCTTTTGCTCCAAATATAACTGTAATAGGAGTTTTTGGTGTATTCCCTTGTTTAATTTGCAAATACTTATAAATTACATATAATGCATTCATTTGTTGCCTTTTATATTCATGTAACCTTTTTATTTGTATATCAAAAATAGAATTTTCATCTATATCTATATTTTGAGTCTTTTTAAGATAATTTTTTAATTCAACTTTATTAGAATGTTTTATATCTAATAACTTTTGAAGTACTTTTTCATCATTTATATATTTTATCAAGTCTTGCAATTTTTCTGCCTCAGCTTTAAATTCATCCCCTATCAATTCTTCTATAAACTCTGTTAATAGTGGATTACAATGAATAAGCCATCTTCTAAATGTTATTCCATTCGTTTTATTATTAAACTTTTCAGGATAAATTTTATAAAAATTATTTAATTCATTATTTTTTAATATATTAGTATGAAGTGACGCTACTCCATTTACGCTAAAACTATAGTGTATATCTATATGAGCCATATTTACATTATCATTTTTATCTATAATGTACACAGACTCATCTTCATAAATTTCTCTAACTCTATCATCTAACTCATTTATTATAGGTATAAGTTGTGGAACAACCTTTTCTAAATATTTAATAGGCCATTTTTCTAAAGCTTCAGCTAAAATTGTGTGGTTAGTATATGCACATGTTTTAGTTACAATTTTTATAGACTCATCTAATTCTATTCCTCTTTCAACTAATAAACGTATAAGTTCTGGTATAATCAAAGTTGGATGAGTATCGTTTATCTGTATTACTGCATATTCATCTAAGTCATGTAAGTTGCTTCCTTTTGCCATACACTCATCTAATATATATCTAGCACCATTACTTACCATGAAGTATTGTTGATAAATTCGAAGAAGACGACCTTCTTCATCACTATCATCAGGATATAAGAATAAAGTAAGATTCTTTTCGATATTATCTTTATCAAAATCTATACCACCTTTTACTATGCTTTCATCAATCGTTTCTATATCAAATAAATGAAGTTTATTAGTTTGATTATTATATCCTGTAACATTAATATCATAAAGTATAGATTTTAAAGTAAATTCCCCAAAATTAATATCATAAGTCGTACTGGTTTTATTCAACCACCCGACCTTATCAATCCATTCATTTTTTTCTTCTGTTTGTAAGTTATTATTGAATACTTGTTTAAATAAACCAAAATGATAATTTAAACCAATACCATCTCCTGGAATCCCCAAAGTTGCTATAGAATCTAGAAAACATGCTGATAATCTACCAAGACCACCATTTCCTAAAGATGGCTCAGGCTCTATCTCTTCTATCTCAGATATATTTTTTCCATGCTTTAATAAGATTTCTTTTACTTGATCATATATACCTAAATTTATCAAATTACTAGATAATAATTTTCCTATCAAGAATTCTGCTGATATATAATATAATTTCTTTTTGCCTTGATTTTTGATTACTTTTTTCTCGCTAAGCTCTTGAACTAATTCTAGTAATGCAAAATAAATTTCCTCATTTGAACAATCAGATATGTCTTTATTAGTTTTTAATTTTAGGCTTTCTGATAAATTCACCTACAATCCCCCTTTTTATTGACTAAATATTTTATTTAGCAATTTTGGAAACGTTATCGGAATCGTTTCCAAAATTGCTAAAATTTTTACTCTTAAGGTAATTGTAGTTTATTAAACTTTTTTTCACAACATATTTTTTTAATTTGCATTTTTTTTATAAATTTATTCCAATATTAAATACTTAAAATTTTTAAATTTTTGAACGCAAAAAAAGATTACGTGGCTACGTCTTACTCTCCCAGGAGGTCGCCCTCCAAGTACCATCAGCGCTAAAGAGCTTAACTTCTGTGTTCGGTATGGGAACAGGTGTATCCTCTTTGCTATAATAACCACATAATCTTTATCTTTTAGAGTTAATACTCTGAAAACTGTATATCATCTAGAGTTAATCATTTTATTCTTAGCAACCGAAATCTTCCTTATTAAAATTTTAATAATGATTTGGTTGGCGATATAAACCTTTAGGTTTATTTTGGTCAAGTCCTCGACCTATTAGTATCGATAAGCTAAATACATTACTGCACTTACACCTTCGACCTATCAACCAGGTA
>NZ_JBDPHA010000025.1:0-11867 GCF_039841805.1 Romboutsia sp. 1001216sp1 | reverse complement strand
TTTATGTTATTTATAATAACAATAATAGATGTTTATATCAACTGATTTTATATATATATTTAAAATTTTAAAATCTTCCTATATATACTTTATTCATGTATTTTATAATCTATTATAATTTATATTAATTTAATTTATATATAAGAAATACATACATAAAAAAGCTATAAACTCTGGTTTTTAATTCCTATAGTTTATAGCTTTTTTATATTTTATGCTAATTAAATAGCTTATTTCTTATTTTAGTATTTATATTAAAATTATAAACGAGTATCCCAAGAATCACAGAATGCATCAACTGAGCTTACGCCTTTAAATTCAGATTTTCCCATTATCTTTTGTATTACTTGATGTATAGTATTTTCATTATCTGTATATGCATTTATATATGTTGGTACCATTGGTACATCTATTAAGTGGAATGGATTATTTACAGATACACATACTGTAGGTAGTTCTGTAACATACCAAGGAATATCTGGACCCATTGGCATAGCCCATGTTATACGACGTACATTACTTTGAGAGAATCCTTGTACATTTACAAACAGCATTACTGCATCAAACTTATCAACAAAATCTTTTATTGGAGTCATAGCTAATAATTGCTTTCCATTTAAAGATGTATTTGGATCGAATACTTCTACCTCAAATCCTTGTGCTTCTAACTCATTTTTCACTTTATCTTGTAAGCTACCTGTTCCTGCCATTGATACTTTAGATGCAAACCCTGTTGAGTCTACAGTATATAGCATTATTCTTTTGTGAGTTTCTGGCGTTATTGGTAGTTGATTTTTAGTGTTTTTAACTAAAGTTATAGCTTTATCTGCTACATCTTTTGCTACTTCTAAGTGTTTTTCACATCCTATAACAGATAAATTTTCTTTTGGTGGCATTAATGTATTTGATTCTTTTTTCTTATGTAATTTTAACATAGCTTTAAATGCAAGTACACGAGTAACAGCTTCATCTAAACGCTCATGAGTTAATATTCCATTTTCAAGTCCTTTTTTCATAGCTTCAACATCTTCATCTTTATCTCTATAATAAAGTATCATATCGCATCCTGATGCTATTGTTGTAGGTATCATATCTTCTCTTCTTATCATAGAAGTAAGTCCTACCATATGAGTTGCATCAGTAAGTATTAATCCGTTAAATCCTAATTGTTCACGAAGTAATCCTTGTAATAATTCAGGTGCTATAGTAGCTGGCATTATCTCATTATCTTTTATGCCTGGCTTTAACTTTCTTGAGTATTCTGGAAGTCTTATATGTCCTATCATTACAGATTCAACACCTGCATCTATCATTCCCTTATATACTTTACCAAATTCATTATCCCACTCTTCACAACTCATCATATTATTAGTTGTAACTATGTGTTGATCACGCTCATCTAATCCATCTCCTGGGAAATGTTTCATACAACAAGCAAGACCTGCATCATTTGCACCTCTTAAATATTCTTTTGACATTTCAAGTACAACATCTGCATCACTTGAGAAACAACGGCTAGATACAACACAGTTTCTCCAGTTTTTATTTATATCAACTATAGGTGCATAAGTCCAGTTGCATCCTATAGCAGCTGCTTCCTTACATCCATAATATCCTAATTTGTATGCATTTTCTTTATCTTGTGTAGCCCCTATTGTTACATGGTATCCTATATGTGTTCCACCACCAATACCACCATCTCCTCCAGCTTCTATATTAGCTGCTATTAGTGCTGGTATTTTACTAGTATTTTGTATAGTCATATTTTGTTCATATAACTTATCAGCTGACATATTAGAATATCTAAATCCTCCCATGCCATATTTATTAATACGCTCTTTTATCTCTTCTTCATTGTTATTCCAAAGCATATCTACAAATACTTGTCCTATCTTTTCA
Source organism: Romboutsia sp. 1001216sp1 (assembly GCF_039841805.1). Taxonomy (NCBI): domain Bacteria; kingdom Bacillati; phylum Bacillota; class Clostridia; order Peptostreptococcales; family Peptostreptococcaceae; genus Romboutsia; species Romboutsia sp. 1001216sp1. Next base: position 9,968 of record NZ_JBDPHA010000025.1, on the reverse strand, counting down.
TCTAAAGATAATCCCGCTAATGTATCTTCTACCCACTTGATATCCTCATCTTCTAAGTAAAATGGTTTTGCTTTTAAATCTATTTTCATTTTAATCCCCCTTTTGATAAATGTCTTTTTAGATTTATAATCATAAGGTATATAAAATTTATATACCTTATTTGATTACTATTTTTTAATATTAACTAATTCTGAATTTAATACGTATATAAATTTATCACTTATCTGACCACCTGCTAATTCTGCTAATTGATCAATTGTCATACCTTCTAACATACCTGCAGTTGGGCCCTCTAGCATTTGTCCAAAATATTTTTCAATTATAGATTTAGTTTCTTCATTGGCCATTAATTCTTTAAATTTACATTTTGTTGAATATACATCATCTGTAATATTAAGTTCTTTAATTTCAACATCATCAAACTTGTTTTTATCATCATTAAACCAATTTGTAACTACTCCACCTTTATCTTCTGGACAGTCATAAATAGAATTTCTTTCATCTACTTTATTAAATATAGCAAAATCCGTGTAAACTTTGCCTTCACTCTTTGCCACTACTTTTACTTCATTTTGTCCATCTACTAACTCTATATTTTCAAAGTTAAATATATGATTTGAATTTAATGTAGCTACTTCTTCGTTATTTACAAATAAAGTTAATTCATTTAAGTTAGAGTATACTTTGACATTTATAAATTTATTTTCTCTATCAATATATCTTTTACTATTTATATGAATAAATTTTTCATCTGACCAAAGTGATTTGTACATATAAAATGCGTCTTTTTTAACTTTTCTATCAAATGTTATTAAACCTTTATTATTTCTTCCTTTAACTCCACCTTCATCTCTAAAATCAGAACCAAAGTCAAAGAAATTCCATACGTATGTACCCCATACAAATTTTCTTTCATTAAATATCTTCATTACTTTTTCATGATATAGTGCATGGTACTCTTCTGTATAATCCTTTACTTGTGGATTATCTGTATGATACTTAATTATTCCTTCTGCACCATATTCTGATATACCTATACAAGTATCTGGATTTACCTTATTAAAATCATCTAACCATTGAGCAAATTCTTCAACTTCACCTTGATACCATCCATAATATTTGTTATAAGCCATTATGTCTGTATAATTATGAAACTCATCTTCATTTTCAACCATCATAACTTGTGCTTGAGTAGTTAAACGAGTACTATCTTCTTTTTTAGCTAGTTGGTGAAGTTCTTTAACTAGAGTTCTAAGCTCGTCAGTTATACCACCTATTTGTATTTCATTTTGTACTCCCCACATAACTATACTTGAATGGTTATAGTTTTGACGTATTAATTCAACTAATTGGCTCTTAGCATTTTCACCTTTTAAATCAGTCTTTGACATAACTGATATAAATGGTATTTCCGCCCATATTATCATACCTTCTCTATCACATAAATCATAGAAGTATTGATCGTGTTGATAATGAGCCAAACGTATTGAGTTAGCACCTACTTCTTTTATAAGTTTCATGTCTTCTTCATGATCCTTTTTGCTTAGTGCCCAACCTTTATCTTTTCTATCTTGATGTCTAGAAACACCATTTAACTTCATATGTTCTCCATTTAAGAAGAATCCTTCTTTAGCATCAAATCTATAGTATCTAAACCCTGTTGGTATTATTAATTCATCTAATACATCATTATCTTTCATTATGTATGCTTTTACATTATATAAATATGGATTTTTTACCCCATGCCATAGTATAGGGTTTTCTATATTTATTGGTAGTGATATTTCCCTAGATTCATTTGGGTTTAATAATATATCTTTTGCATTGTATTTTACAATATTTCCTTCTTTATCTAATACATCTATCCATAATTTTATAGCTTCTTCTTTTTCACAATCATTTTTTATTATTGATTTTACAGTTATGCTTGCACTTTCTTTAGTTATATTATCTTGTGACACATATACTCCTAAAGAACCTTCATTCATTAATTCAAAATGAGTTTTATCTGTAACAACTAGATTAACATCTCTGTATATACCACCATAGAATGTAAAATCTGCCCATATAGGATATACATCATCAACTATAGAGTTATCTACTTTAATTGCTATTGTATTGACTTTTCCATATTCTACTACATCACTTATATCAAATCTAAAAGTAGAATATCCTCCTTTATGCTCTCCTAAATGTTTTTCATTTAAGTATACATTTGTTATACTGTTTGATCCATTTAATTCTATATATATTTTCTTATTTTCATATTCTTTATTTATAAATATCTCTTTTCTATACCAGCAAGCTCCCTTATAAAAATCATTGCCTCCATCTATTCCATCTATAGCATTCCAAGTATGGGGGATGCTTATATTTTCCCAAGTGCTTAAATTAATGTCTTTTATATAAGCTTCTTTAATATCTTCTTTTACAAATTTCCAATTGTCATTGATGTTAATAATATTTCTCATAATATCTCCCCTTTGTAAAACATTTTCCTAAGATTAATACTAGTATATCATATATTTTGGTTTATTGGTATACTAGTATTAATTTTATTTTACAGGTTAACTTAACGACTTTTCAAATTCTATTACTAAACCTTCTTTTTTATTATAAATAAAATCACAAAGAATCTCATATATCACTACATGAGATTCTTTATGATTAAAATACGTTACTTTAAACTTAAATTAATATGTTTACAAAACACTCAAATAAAATTTAACCTTAAGCACCTTGTTTCTCTTTTATACTGTTTAATCCACTTTGAACTTCAGCCATTTTAGCTGCATCTAATGGATAGAATTTCATAGCTATTATAGATGCTATATGTCCAAATATTGGTACTATGTACATACACGTCATTATTAACCAGAAAAACTTAGTATCTGCTGGAGTATTTGGAACTATTACTGCATTTGCCATACCTATTATAGCAAGCCCTACTCCAAGTAATGTTGAACTAAATGATGATATTAACTTATCTATAAATGAGAATAATGTCCCCATCATACCTGGAACAAACTTTCCAGTTCTATATGTTTCATAGTCTGCACAGTCTGCTATCATTGGTATAACTATATTTCCTGATATCCCTGCAAATGCACCTTGAAGTATTGTTATAGATAAGAATAGTATAGTATTTAAATTTATATTAGTCATAGATACATTATCAAATGGTTGTATTATAATCATTGCAAATAACATTGCCATACTTAACCAAGTACCTGCAACAAAAGCTTTCTTTTGCCCAAGTTTTGATGCATATCTAACTCCAATTATTGTTATAATTATTGTTACTGGAGTTGTTATAACACTCATCTCACCTTGTAAACTAATATTCATCAATACGTTACCAAATAAATACATCTTAGTTGCATTAGCAAGAGTGCTTGCTAACTTATCAGTTGAAGCTGCTATAACTAGCATTTGTATAGCTCTATTTGACTTTATTATTGGCCAGTAATCTTTAAACTTAACTTGATTTGCTGCACTTCCGACACCGTAAAATTCTTTTTTATCTCTCCCTGATATACCTATAATTGCAAGTATTGTCATTACAAATGAAGTTCCACCAAATATTATTGCTGCCATCTTCCACATTTCAGGATTTAATAAACCATTTTCATATCCATCAGCAAACATTGGAGGTAATATAGAAGTTATTACTAATGCTGATACTGAAAATAATATACTATTATATATTGAATCAAATATTGTAAATAATGGTCTTTGCTTAGGGTCATTAGTTAATGACGCTTGTGCTGCTTTTGTACAAGCTGTTTGGAATGTGTATCCTATTATGTATATTACATATATTCCTAAAAGTACCGGAAATCTCATTGATTTACTAAGGTTTGGTACTACTCCGAATATTAAATACACAGTTATTAATAATATAATATTTCCAACTAGCATAAATGGTCTATATTTACCAAACTTAGTTTCAGTCTTGTCTATCATATATCCTATTATTGGATCTGTTATACCGTCAAATATTCTCATAGATGTTATAACTACCCCTATAGTTACCGCAGCTATACCTAGTATATTTTGACTAAATATTGCCAAGTAAGTCATTATAGACATTATTACATTTGTGGCAGTATTATTTAAAGCGAAAAGTCCTATTTGCCATAATTTAGCACTATTATATTGTTGTTTTGATACGTTAGACACTTTTTATTCCCCTTTCGATTATTAAATCTTTGAAATTGTTTTCCCAATCTTTAAAAAAAATTACTAATTAAAATCTATCTTCGTATCCTAATGCTTTTAAATTTCTTGCACTTATTTCTAAGCTTTCAAATGGATCTTTTCCATATGTATCATCTTGCTCTATAAATATATGTTCAACCCCTGTTTCTCCAGCTAAATCTATTATAGCTTTTATGTCTAAGTTTCCTTCTCCTATTTCAGCAAATTGAACCATTAATGCCATATTTGTCATTATTTGTTCCATTCCACCTGATAAGTCTATAGTTTGAGCTATTCTATAATCTTTTATATGTATTATCTTTATTCTTCCTTCTAGTTTCTTTATCCACTCTAATGGATTTACTCCTCCCCTTTGTAACCAATGAACATCAAGCTCAAATCCTAAATACTCTGGGTCACTTTCTTTAGCCATTATATCCATTATATACTCACCATCATATTTAGCAAATTCAACATGGTGATTATGATAATAAAGTTCTAGACCTTCTTCTTTTAATCTTTTACCAAATTCATTTAATTCTTTAGTATACTCAATTATCTTTTCTTTTGATCCTAAACAATCAAATGATATCATTCCTACTCTTATATATTTGCAATTTAATGCTTTAGTATCTGATACTATTTTGTCAAAGTCATCTCTTAAGTTTTCCATTTTAATAGAAGGCATTAAAGACTTTATAGCTGCACTAGTTGCGCATACTTTCATATCTAGCTCATCTAAACATTTTTTTATTTCAGATACATTTTCTTCTGTCATAGGTATTTGAGATAATTCTACTGTTGAAAATCCTATTTCTTTAACTCTTTTGAAAGTTTCAGTTATACCCATTTCTTGTACTTTTTCTCTAAGCATCATCATTTGAACGCCTATTGTTGGTTTTGTCATATTATTTACCCCCATAATATTTGTTTATTATCCTTAGATGAAGTTCTTATACTATCTATAATTTTTATAGAAGGTATGGCGTCATTTATAGTTATATAATCTTTAGTGTTATTTATTAAGCAATTATAATAATCATTTATAATTTCTTTATGGCTAGCTCCATAATAATGCTTACTTCCACTAAGTTTATCATCTTCTACTATTAAAACTTTTTCTCCACCTACTGATTTATATAATTTACTATCTTTTATAGTAAATTTACCCTTTTCAAGTATTACCTGTATCTCAACACTAGAGCTGTCACAATATGCTATTGTTGAAAAGAATAACCCTTTAGCCCCATTTGAGAAATTTATACTAGCACTAGCTGTATCTTCAACTTCTATATCATAATCTAATAAGTTACTAACCTGACCTTTTATAGAATCTATTTTTCCACCTAATAATTGCATTAAATCTAATGTATGTATAGACTGATTTATCATAACTCCACCACCAGCTAACTTCATACTACCTCTCCATGGCTTTATGTCATAATACTCTTTTGGTCTACTCCAAGTAACTATCCCCTTTATACCAATTACTTTTCCATATTCTTTAGAATTTACTATATTTAATAAGTGCTTTGTTGTTTTGTTGTATCTATTTTGTAGACATATACAAATATTAGAATCTGTATTGTCATGTAATTTTTTAAATTTATTAGCTTCTTTCGCGTTTAAACAAAGTGGTTTTTCTAGGAGTATGTTAACTCCTAGATTAGCCACTTCTTTAGTTACAGGATAGTGAAGGTAGTGTGGTAAACATATATGAACACAATCTAAGTTTTCATTTTTAATCATCTCATTATAGTCTGTATAAAATTTAGCATCTTTTACTAAATCTTTTTTATTTTCATCTATATCACATACTGCAACTAGCTTTGCATTTTTATTTGATTTAATTGCATGAAGATGAACCATAGAAACATCTCCTAGACCTATAATCCCTATTCTTAGTGCCATATATTTTCCCTTCTTTCTCCTATTTTTATTTATGCGTTAGCTTTTTCAGCTTCTCTTCTCTTGTTTAATTCTTCTAGGTATAAATCTTCATCAAATGGTAATTCTATATCTTTTCCTGTCCAGCTTGATAAGTGCATTGCATTTGATAATATAACTCCATTTATACCATCTGTTCCTGGTGCTAATAATTTTTTACCTTCTAATATAGCTTCAGTGAAGTTTATCATAACATTTATATGTTGAACTCCCCATTGATCTGGTATTTCAAATTCTTCAACTTCGAATAAATCTCCCATACCTTCTCCTCTGAAAAGATTTGCAACATCAGCAAAAGTTAATCTCTTGTTTAATTCATTTTCGCTTTCTTTCATTCTCTTAACTGTTACTTTCTTACTTCCTTCAACTACTATCTTACCTTTATCCCCGTGTATTTCAAATCTATCAGTTCCTAATATGTCATGTGTACAAGTTATAAATGTTCCAGTAGCTCCGTTTTCGTATTCAACAAAAGCAGTTACATCATCTTCAACAGCTATATTTCTGTGAGAACCAAATTGTAAGTTAGCTCTTACTTTAGTTGGCATTCCACATATCCATTGCCATAAATCTAATTGGTGAGGCGCTTGGTTAGCTAATACTCCTCCGCCTTCTCCTGACCAAGTTGCTCTCCAGTCACTCATATCATAGTATGCTTGTGGTCTCCACCAAGTAGTTATTATCCAGTTAGTTCTTCTTATTTCCCCTATTTCACCGTTATCTACTATTTCTTTTATTCTTTGATATAATGGGTTTGTTCTTTGATTAAACATCATACCAAATACTAAGTGTGGCTTAGACTCTGCTAATTCATTCATTTCTCTTATTTTCTTAGTATAAACGCCTGCTGGCTTTTCAACTAATGTATGTAAATCTCTGTTTAATGCTTCTATAGCTATTACTGGATGATCGTAGTGTGGTGTAGCTATTAATACAGCATCTATTTCTTTACTATCTAACATGTCTATGTAGTTATCAAAGAATTTTACATCTTTAGGTAACTTTTCATTAGCCCATTCCTTTTTAGCTGGGTTTATATCACAAACTGCTGTTAACTTAGCTCCTGCTACTTTTCCTTCTGCTAACCAACTAGCATGAGATCCACCCATTTGACCTATTCCAACTATCCCAAATCTTACTTGTTTCATATCGTCCCCTCCAAATTTGTTTAATCTAAACTCAATTTTTCCTAATATGTTTACTAAAGATTTATATTGAAGTGCATAAGCACTCTTTCCGTCTAGACCTTTGTCTTCTTTTATTATTTCATTAACATCTTCTAATTCTAAATCTTTTAATGAATCAAATATAACTAAGTGTGGCTCCATAGTTACAAAGCCTTTATATCCATTTTTTATAGCATCTGTTAGTATTTCTTCTATCTTACCTTCACCAGTTGCGCATACTACATTTTGATTATCACGTTTATTTGCATCTTTTATGTGGTAATATACTATATATTCTTTTAATAGTTCATAGCATTCTTTAGTGTTTTCCATACACTGAACAAAGTTTGCAAAGTCAAATATAGCTTTAAAGTTATCTGAATTTACACTTTTTAATATATCTAAGCATCTAGAAGATATATCTCCGTATATGTCTTTTTCATTTTCATGAAGTAGTATTATGTTGTGCTTTTTAGCTATTTCTGTAAATATATTTAATTTTTTTATAACTTCATCTCTATAGTCATCAGGATTTTTACCTTTTGGCATATAGAAACTAAACATTCTTATATACTTACACTCTAGTATACTTGCCATTTCACATAATTTTTCTAATAAATCTACTTGCTTATTAAAACCTTCTTCATCATCTATAAATACTTTACCTATAGGTGATCCTATAGAAGATACTTTTACTTTATATTCTTCTAATTTTGGCTTTATATAAGTTTTTAGTTCATCTATACTATATTCACTAAAATTTTTTTCATTTACCCCTCTTATTGATATATACTCCATACCAAGTTCTGTTACTGTTTGAAGTTGTGTATCAAAATCACTGCTTATTTCATCTGAAAATCCCGATATCTTTATATTTTCTAACATACGCGCCCCCATATAAAATGTTTTATCCTAAGAAGTATTTGTTTGAGTTGTTAAAACATATATCTTCAATTATTTGACCTAGTATGTCTAAGTCGTTTGGATATTCTCCATTCTCAACTAAGTTACCTATGTAGTTGCAAAGTATTCTTCTAAAATATTCATGTCTTGTAAAAGATAAGAAACTTCTAGAGTCTGTAAGCATTCCTACAAATTTACTAACTAATCCAAGTTGTGAAAGTGCCATTAACTGTCTTTCCATTCCGTCTTTTTGGTCATTAAACCACCATCCAGAACCAAATTGTATTTTCCCAGCTATGCCTCCACCTTGGAAGTTACCTATCATAGTACCTAGTACTTCGTTATCCTTTGGATTTAAACAGTATAGTATAGTTTTAGGTAGTTTATCTTCTACATCTAGACTATCTAATATTCTTGATAATGAATAAGCGATTTCCCCATCATCAATACTATCAAATCCTGCATCTACCCCTACTTTGTTAAACATTCTTGTATTATTATTTCTAAGAGCACCTATATGAAGTTGCATAACTAGATTTTTCTCGCTATACATCTTTCCTAAACTTATTAATGTAAAAGTTATATACTTATAAGCTTCTTTATCACTTATAGCTTCTCCAGATAAAACTTTAACAAAAATTTCTTCAACTTCCTCTATTGTTGAATTTTCAAAATAAACTCTTTCTAAACTATGATCTGTTATATTACATCCATTTTCTACAAAGAAGTCTAATCTATTTTTAAGTACTTTTAAAAGTTCACTGTATGTTTTTATTTCTACATTTTCTAATTTTCCTAAAGCTTTTATATAATCTATAAAACCTTCGTTTTTTATCTTAAGTGCTTTATCTGGTCTAAATGTAGGTCTTACTTTACACTCAAAACTTTCATCTTCTCTTATTTTTTTATGATATATTAAATCATCAGCTGGATCATCTGTAGTTCCTATGTATACTACATCTGACATTTCTATTAATTTTCTTGCACTTAGGTTATTTTCTTTGATACTAAGATTTGCTTTTTCCCATATAATCTCGGCTGTTTTTTCACTTAGAGTTTCTTCTATGTTAAAGTATCTTCTAAGCTCTAAATGAGACCAGTGATATATAGGGTTTCCTATTAAATAAGGCATCATCTTAGCAAATTCATTAAATTTTTCAAAATCAGTAGCATCTCCTGTGATATACTTTTCATCTATACCAAAGCTTCTCATAGCTCTCCACTTATAGTGATCGTGGTATAACCACATTTGAGTTATATTTTCATATGTCTTATCTTCTGCTATTTCTACTGCTGGTAAATGACAGTGATAGTCAAATATAGGCATTTTTGCTGCGTGGTTATGATATAATGTTTTTGCCGTGTCGCTATTTAATAGGAAGTCTTTATCCATAAACGTTTTCATATTTACCCCCATATATTTCACTTAATTAAATTTTAACTCTACTATAATATTACTCTATATTTTATTATATATTTTTGGATTATTTTTGAATTTATTTTCCTTTTTTAGACTATTTTTTCAAATTACTTATTCTTATTTATAGCCTCTATTAATCCATTTATATAAACTGCTCCTAAAGCTCTATCATATAGTCCATATCCTGGTCTTCCTGTTTCTCCCCATATCATTCTACCGTGATCTGGTCTATATGGTCCTTTAAAGTCATAGTCGCAGTATGCTTTTACTATTTCATAAAAATCAAGCGATCCACACTCAGATAAATGAGCTACTTCATTGAAACTACTTTC
>NZ_JBDPHA010000024.1:0-22283 GCF_039841805.1 Romboutsia sp. 1001216sp1 | reverse complement strand
TTATGAGCTAAAGATATTGGAAGTGGCATTAACTCTTCTGTTTCATTACAAGCGAAACCAAACATTATACCTTGGTCTCCTGCTCCAACCTTTTCTATTTCATCTTCAGCATTTTCACCTTCTCTATTTTCTAAGGCTTCATCAACACCCATAGCTATATCGCCTGATTGTTCATCTATTGCAGTTATTACTGCACAAGTATCACAGTCAAATCCATATTTAGCTCTGTCATACCCTATTTCTCTTACTGTTTCTCTTACTAATTTAGGAATGTCTACATATGTATTAGTACTTATTTCTCCTGCTACTAATACTAATCCTGTTGTAGTTGTTGTTTCACAAGCTACCCTTGCATGTGGATCTTTCTCTAATAATGCATCTAGTATAGAATCTGATATTTGGTCACAGATTTTATCTGGATGCCCTTCAGTTACTGATTCCGACGTAAATAAATGTCTTGCCATTTGTATCTCCTCCTTAATATAATTCATTTTATTTAGATTTGATTTCTAATCATTTATAATGATTTTCACTAAAATACAACCTAATTAAATCTTAAGAGCTAGGAGTTTAGTAATTATTTATCTAATAAAAAAACCTCTTCTTATTAAGAAGAGGTTAATTATTTCGTATATGCTAATTAACTAACCTCATCTCTCAAAACTATAAAGTCTTGTAGGATTTAGCACCTTTTCCCTAATGGGTGGTTGCTGGGCTTCACAGGGCCTGTCCCTCCGCCGCTCTTGATAAGGTAATCAAGAATTTATTAAGTTATTATTTTGTATCACTAACTTATATGTTACTACCTTTTTTATATACTGTCAATCTTTTATGCAATAATTTTTTGCTTGTCTATTCAAACTATCTTGTATCCTATTTAATAATTTTTTCATATTATATCTTATAAATCTATATAGGTCTTTTTTTATCCTATATTTCATATATTCTTGTGAAGGGGGTGTTCCTATGTATCTGGCCAAGGTCAATTATAATAAAGAAAATGTTGTTGAAATCCTTTGTTCTGTACTTAGAGACATAATAAATGATAATACAGTTGTGGTCTGTATAGGAACAGATCGGGCTATAGGTGATGCTCTTGGCCCTTTAGTTGGCACTATGCTTAAAAATAGCGACTTTAATTTCCCTGTCTACGGAACCTTAGATAATCCTATTCATGCTTTAAATATATATGAGTCTATCGAACATATAAAAAAGGCTCATCCTAACGGAAATTTTCTAGCTATTGATGCATGTCTGGGTGCAAAAAATAATATAGGAAATATCCAAGTCAGAGAAGGCCCTATTCTTCCTGGCAAGGGGGTAGGTAAAAAATTACCTCAAATAGGAAACTATTCTATTGTAGGTATTGTAGATAAGATAGATGAAAATAATAGATTTTCTTTTAATAACGTTCGACTTAGTTTTATATTAGAACTTGCCGAACTTATATCTTTATCTTTACTTCTTTCTACATGACAAATCAATATTTAATATAGCCTGTTCTTTAGATTAAATTTTTATAGGTTAGGCTATTTATCTGCTTTTTATTATTTTCAATGTTCTGCATACAAATTTTGACATATAACATATTTCAAAACAATTTTACTTGATTGTTTTATCTAATAATTTACTTACATCATATATCAATCTTAGAAAAATAAAAATAAGGCTATTTCCTTAAAGGAAATAGCCTTATTTTTATTTTTCTACAAGAGCAAACATTAACTCTCCACTACATACTAATTCTTCATTAACAAAAGCTTTTGCCAAAGCTTTTCCAATATTTCTTCTTATAGATGTCATTTCAACTTCCATAGTTAATGTATCCCCAGGTCTTACTTCTTTTTTAAATCTAACTTTATCTATACCTGCAAATACACCTAATTTTCCTCTATTCTCATCTACTGACATCATAGCTACACACCCTACTTGAGCCATAGCTTCTATTATAAGTACTCCTGGCATTATCGGGTATTCTGGGAAATGACCTTGGAAAAATGGTTCATTTACACTTACATTTTTTATACCTTTAGCTCTTTTTCCCTCTTCTAATTCTATTATCATATCTACTAATAAAAATGGATATCTATGTGGTATTAATTCTTTTATTTGGTCTATATTTAACATTTAAGTACCCTCCTAATTATCTCCTTTTGAAGGTACCTCCTGTTTCAAGTAAATCTAAAGAACTTAAAGCAATTCCTGTACCTTTTGCAACACAAGATAAAGGTTCATCAGCCACTACAACTTTAATTCCTGTTCTATCTTCTATTCTTTTGTCTAGTCCATATAACAATGAACCTCCACCAGTCATTATTATTCCAGTATCACTTATATCTGCTGCTAATTCTGGTGGTGTTTTCTCTAGGACAGAAAGCGTTGATGCAACTATCTGCTCTGAGCATTCATTAAGAGCTTCTAGCATCTCAGTTGAATTTATAACTATGGATTCTGGTAATCCTGTAATTAAATTACGTCCACTTATTTTAATGCTCTTTTCATCTTCTCTTTTATATGCACAACCTACTTCTATTTTGATTTTTTCTGCAGTTCTTTCTCCTATAAGAAGGTTATATTGTTTTCTGATATATCTTACTATAACTTCATCAAATCTATCTCCACCCATTTTTATGGATTCACTAACTACAGCTCCTCCTAGAGATGTCACCGCAATATCTGCTGTTCCTCCACCAATGTCTATAACCATGCTTCCATTAGGTTTAGCTATATCTACTCCTGCTCCTATAGCCGCTGCTATTGGTTCTTCTATTATATATACATCTCTCGCTCCAGATTGTCTTGTAGCTTCTTCTACAGCTCTTTTTTCAACATCTGTGACCCCTGTAGGAACACATACCATTATTCTTGGCATAAAAAATCTACCAAAACCTTTTTTATCTACAGCTTTATCTATAAAATAAGTTAACATTTTTTCAGTTACATCATAATCAGAAATTACACCATCTCTTAGTGGTCTTATAGCTACTATATTACCAGGTGTCCTTCCTATCATTCTTCTAGCTTCTTCTCCTACCGCTAAGACAGATTTAGTTCTTTTATCGATTGCTACAACAGAAGGCTCTTCTAATACAATCCCTTTTCCGCTAACGTATACAAGAACATTAGCAGTACCTAAGTCTATCCCTATGTCCGCTCTAGACATGTTCTCAACTCCTTTTTGCATATTTTATATCTAAACGACTCATTGTCTAAAACACTCCTATAATACAAAATATACAAAAATACTACTTTAGTCAAGAATAATAAAAAAAATGTAGGCTTAACCTACATTTTTTTTGGAGCTCTTTTCATATTTAAGCTTTGTAGCCATTCCTCCTCTTATGTGTCTTTCAGATTTATTTTTTTCTAAAACCATCTTAACTTCTTTAGCTAGAGACGGGTTTATTTCTTCTAAACGTTCTGTTACATCTTTATGTATTGTACTTTTACTAACTCCAAATGTCTTCGCTGTTTGACGAACAGTTGTATTTTTCTCTAGTATATATTTAGCCACAACGATTGCTCGTTCCTCTATATGAGATCTCAAAGCTTTCCCTCCTCACATACTAGCCTTAATCATATATATGTGAGAAAGAAAAGAAATATAACAGACTTAACCAAATTTGATTAAGTCTGTTATATTTTATTTTATTAAACTCATTGGATCTATTGATTCTTTTCCTTTGAAGGCTTCTATATGAATATGTGGTCCCTCTGCACTCTCAACTACAGATGTATTTCCTGCTAAAGCTATTACATCTCCTTCTTTGACTGCTTGTCCGTCTTTAACTTTAATATCTTCACTTAAATTAGAATATATTACTGTTTTACCTTCACTTTCAACCTCAACTGACATACCATTAGCATCATCTTTAAAAATGTTAGTTACTTTTCCTGATAATAAACTTTTTATACTTTGTCCTTCTTTACAACTTACGTCTAAACCTTTATGCACTTCCCATAAGTTCAATGTTTCTGAGTAACTAGGTTCCTTTGCTGAATATTCTCTAATTACTTTTTCTCCTACAAATTCAAGTTTCGATGTTTTTTTAACCTCTTTATTTTTTGCTGTTTCTAAGTTTTCCTTTGATTCTGTAGAAGTTGGTACAGCATCTTTATTTTCATTTTCTATTAGATGAACTTCATCTTCTTTTTTACTATTTTCTTTATCATTTACTATTTCATTATTTGATGCTAGATCGTTAACATCATTTTTTACAAACCAAACTCCTCCGACCGCAAGTAAACTAATGCATACAAATAATGCCAAATAAAATCCATCTTTTTCTAGTAGCTTTTTCATACAGCACCTCCAAATATATTTATGTATTTGTATTCTTATCTTTTATTTATATTTTTATACAATTTATACATATTTTGGATTAATTAAAAATGAATTTTATCTATTAATATATATGAAACTGACATATTTCCAAAGATTTCTCCCGTTTTTTTAATACCTTTTTTATACTTTTAAAATTGTAGCTATATTATCTGTACAAACTATTAACAGTTCTATACTTAATATAAAAAAGAGCTTGATAAAAGCTCTTCTAATTAATATAAGTCTGTTATATCTGTTTCTTGATAATAATGATTTAGTATTTCATAATATCGATACCCTTCCTCTGCCATACCTTGTGCTCCCCACTGGCTCATTCCAACACCATGTCCATATCCTTTTACTAAAAAATCTATATGATTCTCTCCAAATTTTAATTCAAAATTGGATGAATTTAATTTAAATATACCTCTAATTTCTCTTCCTCTAATCTCCTTATTCCCAATTTTTATCTTATCTACAGATCCACCATCACTTCTATTTAAAATTTTTATTTGATTCTCTAGGTTAGATGGATTTAAACCTGCATTTTTATAATTACTATTTATAGCATTTATAAAATCTTTATTGCTTATCTTTAACTCAGAAGTATATTTAGGAGAGTACTGTTTATCATAAGGGCTTTCGACAGATTGTAAATATGGATATGCTTGTGCAAATACTTCTTCACAGTTTTCTGTCTTTCCTGATGATGTAGAGAAATATAGTGTAAGTATAGGTTCTCCCTTATAAGTTATTATCTGACCCTTTGTATCTCGTACTGCTTGCTGTATTTTAGGGTAATATTTGTCCATCCAATCTTGTCCATTCTTTGCTTTTAATTCTTCATAATTCTTATATTCTTGGCAATGATTATAGTCAGTACATACGACTGCATTACTATGCTGATTTGATTTTCCTTGATTTTCTTTATACATTACATAAGTTCTTGCTGCTACAGCTTGTGCTTTAAGAGCTTCAATATTAAAGTCTACAGGCATCTCTCCTGCTAAAACTCCACATAAATATTTTTCTATATCCATCTTCTCAGTCTTATTAGTTTTATGATTGTATATATTTATTAAAGGAGATTCTTTATCAACTGTTTCATAGTTGATTATCTTTTTTTTAGGATTGCTTAATGCCGATTCGTTTTGTATAGCCTCTATCCCATCATAAGATACTACACTTAAAAATACAGGAACTGCTATAGACAAACCAACTATACTTCCTAAAAATACTAAAGGGTTATTCATATATTTTCCTCCTTAGTTAATTACTTGTACTTAAAATATATGAATAACCCTATTTATTTATTACTATTTATTTTTAGTCTTCTATTATCTCTATGTTTCCACCTAAAGCAGTTATTTTCTTATCTATATCAACATATCCTCTTTGTACGTGATATATTTCTCCTATTTGAGTTTCTCCTTCTGCTATAAGTCCACATAATATAAGTGCTGCACCAGCTCTTAAATCTGTCGCATTAACTTTAGCACCATATAATTGGTTTACTCCATTTACTATTGCGCTCTTTCCTTCTATTTTTATGTTTGCTCCCATTCTATTAAATTCGGCAACATGCATAAATCTATTTTCAAATACAGTTTCTGTAACTACCCCAGTTCCATTAGCTATTGTAAGCATAGCCATGAATTGAGCTTGAACATCTGTTGGGAATCCTGGGTGAGGTAAAGTCTTTATATCTATTGGCTTTAACACTTCAGGTCCTATAACTCTAACTGTATTATCTTTTTCTATTATTTCACATCCAGCTTCTATTAATTTAGCTGTAACTGGTTTTAAATGTTCCATCATTACATTTTCTATTGTTATATCACCTTTTGTCATAGCTGCTGCAACCATATAAGTAGCTGCTTCTATTCTATCAGGTATTATTGTATGCTCTGCACCTTTTAATTCTTTAACACCTTTTATTTTTATAGTGTTAGTTCCTGCACCTTTTACATTAGCTCCCATTTCATTTAAGAAATTAGCTAAATCTACTATTTCTGGCTCTTCTGCAGCATTTTCTATTATAGTTGTTCCTTCAGCTAAAGCTGCTGCCATCATTATGTTTTCAGTAGCTCCTACTGATGGGAAATCTAAGTATAATTTAGTACCCACTAATTTATCAGTTGTAGCTTCTACGAATCCATGATCCATATCTACTTTTGCACCTAAATGCTTAAATCCTTTTAAATGTAAATCTATAGGTCTTGTTCCTATAGCGCATCCTCCTGGCATAGATATTTTTGTGTGGTTAAATCTAGCAAGTAATGGCCCCATTACTAAGAAAGATGCTCTCATCTTACTTACTAACTCATATGGTGCTTCACAAGTAGTTATGTTGCTTGCATCTACTGTTAAAGTGTTATCCTTATATTCTACTTTTGCTCCTAAGTGTCTTAATAAATCAGATATAACATGAACATCTTTTAAGTTAGGTACACACTTTAAAGTTGACTTACCATTTGCTAATAACGTCGCCGCTATTATTGGTAACACTGCATTTTTAGCTCCGTCTATTTTAACACTTCCATTAAGTGGATTACTCTTTTTTACTATTATCTTTCCCATTTTTATTGTCTCTCCTCATAATTAATAATCTAATTTTATAATAGGTGTAGCAATATAAATTAATGTTTTATCTTCGTCTTCGCTATACCTCATCCCTATATTCAAATTAATATTATTTCCTAAATATTCTAAGTCATTTCCTTGTAAGATCTTACTATCTGCTGTAACAGATATAAAATTTTCCTCTTGTATTCTATCTACTTCTTGTGCATTCATATTATATAATATTTTCGTTAAAATATCATCACATTTGCTTAAATGTAACTTTTCTGAATATTCTCCAGATATACATGTATTTATATCTGCATTAATTGCAAATTTTTCTAATGTATTCTCAAGAACTGTATAAACGCCCACTATATTTTTATATACTTTATTCTGTAATATGTCAACCATTATGTGAGCCTCTTCGTCATTTTTCTTTATGAAAATTATGGAAATGCTTTCATCTTCTATTTTACCGCTTAAATGAATCTGTTTCTCATCTTTATTCCATATTTCTTCCCATGCTAAATCACTTTCTTCTAGTCCTAAATTATTAAGTATTTCTGTGCACATATCAACCATTTCTTCTTTTGATATGTTGTAATTTATAGAACCATTTGCTTTTATGTTATAAAAATTAAACTTAGCCTCTGTGTTTATAAATGTTCGTATTAATTCATTATATTCATTTTTTGATTTTGTATCCGCAAAAGATATTAGTATACCCATCATCATTAATATTAAAAATATACATATCATTTTAATTAGTTTCATGTAAAAGCCCCCATTAATTTATATATTATACTTAAATTATTAACATTTTTGGATATCATATACAAAAATAAAGCACTAAGATGACTTTAATCATCTTAGTGCTTTATTTTATTATTATGCTATATATTTATTTGCAAATTCCTTGAATTCCTCAACATTAGATCCTAAATATTCTTCAAAATTAATATTTTTTTCATCTAATAATAATCCTAAATTATATAAAAACTCTGGTATTTTATCACTAGCTATATCTCCATAAACTTCCCCAAGTTTTACGTTACCTTTTTTAGCTACACCACCTACATATAAAGTAAATGCTTCTTTTAACTCTCCATCTATCTTTTTCTTTTTACCTCCAAATCCAATTATACCTATTTGATGAGTTCCACAGGAACTTGTACATCCTGATATATGAATTCTTGGTAATTTATTTGTTGTATAGTTTTTCTTTTTGAAGTAGTCTAATATACTATGTAATAAACCTTGACTCTCTCCTATACCTATCTGACAAGTAGGGACACCTATACAACATGAAGTTTGTTCTATTGGAGTATTTCCACCCATAGTTTTTGTTAACTCTAATATATTTTTAGCTTCCTCTCCATTAAGATTTCTAAAATAAACACCTTCGCTCATAGAAAGTCTTATTTCTAAATCTTCAATTGACTCTAAGGCATTTATTAATGCTTCTAAGTCAGTTAATTTTAGCTGTCCTCCAATTGGATGAAGATATACACTATATAATCCCTCTTGTTTTTGAGGTATTAGTCTTATATCTTGTAAATCTATTTTTGATCCTTGCTTTTTACAAGTTTTATTTTCTATATTTAAATCTAAATTTTCTCTTTCTTTTACTTCTTTTAGATGTTTTTTATAACATTTTAAGAACTCTTCTTCACCCATACTAGCTACAATATATCTTGTACGAGCTTTATTTCTATTTTCATAGTTACCCTCAGCTATAAATAACTCTATCATAGCTTGTACATGGTATAAAACATCACTCTTTGGAACTAACTCATCATATTCCACTGCTTTTGCAGGATTCTTACCAATTCCACCTGCTATATAAAGCTTGAAAAATTCTTCTCCATTTTCTTTTACTGCTAAGAAACCTAAATCTTGTACAGTACAGTTAGCTGTATCTTCGCTACTATTTGAGAAAGATACTTTTAATTTTCTAGGTAACTTATATTTATATATGTCTTTCATTAAATATTCATTTACTTTTAAAGCATATTCTGTAACATCAAATGCTTCCCCTATTTCTACTCCTGATAATGGTGATAAGGCAACATTTCTAGGGAAGTTTCCTCCTCCACCTCTTGTATATATACCATGCTTTAATCCATCTTCCATTATGTCACAAACTTCATCTATTCCTAAGCCATGTAATTGTATAGCTTGACGAGTAGTTAAATGTACTTTATCTAGATTATATTTTTTAGCGCAATCATATATATATTTAAGCTTTTCTATATCAAGAACACCACTTGCTGTTCTAAGTCTTATCATAAATTCTTTACCACCACGATGAGCATATACACCCATTCCTCCTGATGCATGTTTGAATTCATTTACTGAAATTTCACCATTTACAAATTTATGACCTTTTTCCCTAAATTCAGGTATCTCATTTAATAATATATCTCTTAGCTCTTCCAATGTGTTTCCCTCCATTATAAAATAGGTTTTATTTAAATTGTAAATCTATGTAAGTACTTTGTAAACCCTAGCACCTATGCGATATTTTTATGGTTACTATATAATAATTTGATAGTTATTTTTATAACTATTGAATCATTATATATACATAACAAATTAATATAAGAACATGCTTTTGTTATATACTAATATTAATATTATGTAACTACAAAGAATATATATTCTAAAAAATAAAAAGTTTGATTCCCTAATGTAGACAACGACTTCATCCGTTAATTAAAGTGTCCTTTTAAAAATTTTAAACTTATTAATATATCTTGTATATGAATTTTCAATAGTCCTATATTTAATAAAAAATCTTTATATGTAAAAAAGGACTACCTTAGTAAGGTAGTCCTTTATATATCTTTTAATTTAAAATTTATTCAACTGTTACTGATTTAGCTAGATTTCTTGGCTTATCTACATCACAACCTCTTTCAACTGCAACGTAGTAAGATAATAATTGAAGTGGTAAAACTGTTAATATACTTGATAATATATCATCCACATTTGGTATATATATTACCTTATCAGCAGCTTTTTCAACTTCTTTATTCTTTTCTTGAGCTATTGCTATAACATAAGCTCCTCTAGCTCTAACTTCTTCCATATTAGATACCATTTTTTCAAATAGTTCTTCTTGAGTAGCTATAGCTATTACTGGAGTTCCTTTTTCTATTAAAGCTATTGTACCATGCTTTAACTCTCCAGCAGCAAATGCTTCAGCATGTATATAAGATATTTCTTTTATCTTTAATGCACCTTCCATAGCTAAGTTATAATCTAATCCTCTACCTAAGTAGAAAGCACTACTTGCTTCTCTTAATGTTTTAGCTACATCTTCTTTTATATAAGTTTCTTGTTCTAATGCTTTTGAAACTTTTTCTGGCATTTCTTTTAATTTTTCTATCATTTCATTGTAGAACTCTTTTGTTATAGTTCCTTTCTTTATAGCAAAGTCTAATGCTATCATGTAGAATGAAACTAATTGAGTTGTGTATGCCTTAGTTGATGCAACAGATATTTCTGGACCTGCCCATGTATAGAACACATCATCTGATTCTCTAGCTATAGAAGAACCAACAACGTTAGTTACTGATAATATTCTAGCTCCTCTTTCTTTAGCATATCTTAATGATGCTAAAGTATCAGCAGTTTCTCCAGATTGACTTACTAATATTAATAAAGTATTTTCGTCAACAAATGGATCTCTATATCTAAATTCAGATGCTATATCAGTTATTACTGGTATCTTTGCAAACTTTTCTATAGCAAACTTTCCTACAAGACCTGCATGATATGCTGTACCACATGCAACTATATAAACTTTATTTATTTTGTCTAAGTCTTCCTTAGTCATTTTTATATCATCTAATTGGATTTCTCCATTTTCATTTAATCTTCTTATTAATGTTTCTTTAACTCCGTTTGGTTGTTCGTATATTTCTTTTAACATGAAATGCTCATATCCACCTTTAGATGCAGCTTCAACATCCCAAGTTATTTCTGTAACTTCTTTTTTAACTTCTTCTCTATTTTCATTTAATACTGTTAATTTATCTCCAACTATATGAACAAACTCTCCATTTTCTAAGAAGTATACATTTCTAGTATACTTTAGTATTGCAGGTATATCTGATGCTATAAAGTTTTCACCTTCACCAAGACCTACTACTAATGGGCTATCTTTTCTTACTGCAACTAATTCACTGTTATTATCTTTACATATAACACCTAATGCATATGCTCCTCTTAATCTTTCAGTTGCCTTATAAACAGCATCTAATAGGTTTCCTTCGTAGTATTTATCTACTAAGTGAGCTACTACTTCTGTGTCTGTTTGAGATAAGAATACTACACCTTCTGCTTGTAATTCTTCCTTTAATTCCATGTAGTTTTCTATTATACCATTGTGAACTACTGCTATTGTCTTATCCATATTGAAATGAGGATGTGAGTTTACATCTGATGGTTCTCCATGAGTTGCCCATCTAGTATGTCCTATTCCTAATCCACCTTCTATAGGATTTTTTTCTAAATCTTCAGCAAGTATTGCTAACCTTCCCTTGAACTTTCTTATTTCTAATTCATTTCCAGTGTTTACTGCAACACCAGCCGAGTCATATCCTCTATACTCTAATTTTGAAAGTCCTTCTACTAATACTTCTGTTGCTTGTCTGTGTCCTAAATATCCAACTATTCCACACATATTAAAATTCCTCCTAAAAATATTTTTTGTTTTATATATTTTAAGAGTTAGGTCATATTTACTTAAGTTTTCCCTTTGTCCAAAGAATTACTCCCTTGTTTTAAAGAAACTTTTACGATGGTAAATTCACCGCAGAGCATCCGCCGATAATTCGATAAACTCTGTCCTCGTCAACTTAGAAATTTTATAAAGTATTTCTTATAGCTAAGTTCTGGCGCTTTATAAAGTGAATACTAAAAAATATCTTAGCAATTCACCCTTTTAACTTTTACGCTTGGGGAATACTAGGCCTTAGCATTCACTTTTTAAATTACGATAGTTTTTCTTGTATAAGGTTAGCTAAATTTGTAGCTAATTCTTTTATTTGACCTTCCTCTTTACCCTCTAACATAACTCTTACTAATGGTTCTGTTCCTGATGGTCTTATTAATACCCTTCCACATCCATCTAGTAATTTTTCTATTCTTTCTATTTCACTCTTTATTTCTGGGTATTCCATGTATCTATTTTTATTTTCATTCTTTATTCTAGCATTAACTAACACTTGTGGATATTGAGTCATCACTGCTGCTAATTCTGATAACTTCTTACCTTCTTCTAATACTATTTGGGCTAATACTAATGAACTTAATACTCCATCTCCTGTAGTATTATAGTCTAAGAATATCATGTGCCCTGATTGCTCTCCACCTAAGTTATATCCAGTGTTTTTCATTTCTTCAAGTACATATCTATCTCCTACAGCAGTAGTAGCTAGATTTATTCCATGTTCCTTAGCTGCTATAGTAAGTCCTATATTACTCATCACTGTAACTACTAATGTATCCTTTGCTAACTTACCTTTATTCTTTAAGTGTATTGCACTTAATATCATTATATGGTCGCCATCTACAATGTTTCCATTTTCATCAACAGCTATTAATCTATCTGCATCACCATCATATGCAAGACCTAAGTCAGCATTATTCTCTACAACAGCTTTTTGTAATCCCTCTGGATGTGTTGAACCACATTTATCATTTATATTATTTCCATTTGGTTGACTATTTATTGTTACAACGCTTGCACCTAATTCTTTAAATATTATTGGTGCAACATTATAAGATGCTCCATTAGCACAGTCTAACACAACTTTTAATCCTTTAAAATCTACTTTTACTATAGATTTTAAGTAGTCTATATAGTCTCTCTGTGCATCATGTACATATACCTTTCTTCCAACATTTTCTCCTACTGGAAGATAATCAACCTTTTCTATATTGTCTATATAATTTTCTATTTCTAATTCTACAGAATCATCTAATTTATATCCATCTTTATTGAAGAACTTTATACCATTGTACTCAACTGGATTGTGAGATGCTGATATAACAACACCACAATCAGCTTCATATTTTCTAGTTAGGTATGCAACTGCTGGTGTTGGAACTACCCCAACTGTCATTACATCACATCCAACAGACATAAGCCCTGCTATTAAAGATGCTTCTAACATATCTCCTGATACTCTTGTGTCTTTTCCAACTACTACTTTAACTTTTTCTTTTCCTTGAGCTAGTACATATCCTCCAGCTCTACCTAATCTGTATGCTAAATCACAAGTAAGCTCTGTATTTGCTACACCTCTTACCCCGTCTGTTCCAAAATACTTTCTCATAAAAAATCTCCTTTCGTGAAGAAAAGCTCGTCAATTATAATATATTATTATACACATTTAAGTGTTCTTAGTTCCAAGTTTATTCCATAAAGACATTTTAATACATATATAAAAAAAGGACAATAGAATTCTTTCTATTGTCCCCTTTTTTGTAACTTTTTATATTATTTTATAGAACTCGATCCTTTTTGTAAAGCTTCCTTATTTAATGGAACGAATTTTTCTTTACTTGGTCCAAATACTTTCTTGAATGCTTCTAAAACTGAGTCTACCTCTACTGTTGGTTCAGTTTTTAAATAAGCACCTAACATTACCATGTTAGCAACTCTAGGATTTCCTAACTCTAAAGCTATATCATTAGCTGGTATATAATAAACATCAACATCATCTCTTTCTACTTTTCTTTCTATAAGAGAACTGTTAACTAATATTTTCCCACCTGGCTTAACTTCACTTTCAAACTTATCAAGTGATGGTAAGTTCATTACTATTGCACAAGTTGCATCTCCTGCTATAACTGGAGAACCAACTGGCTTACTAGATACAGTTACTGAACAGTTAGCTGTACCTCCACGCATTTCTGGTCCATAAGATGGTAACCAAGAAACTTCTTTACCTTCTAGCATGCCTGCATATGTAAGTAATTGTCCCATAGACATTACCCCTTGACCACCAAATCCTGCACATATTACTCTAGCTGTAGACATATTACTTCACCTCCTCAGCGATTTCAACATCTTTTATATTGCCTATTGGATAGTATGGCATCATATTATCTCTTAACCATTGTAATGCATCATTTGGATTTAATCCCCAGTTAGTTGGACATGTAGATAGAACTTCTACTATACCAAATCCAAGTCCTGCTTGTTGTACTTCAAATGCTTTCTTTATAGCTTTTTTAGCTTTTCTAACATTAGCAGGAGTATCTACAGAAACTCTTTCTACAAACACTGCACCTGGTAATGTAGCTAGCATTTCACTCATTCTTATTGGGAATCCTTGCTTATCTATTTGTCTACCATATGGAGCTGTTGTAGCCTTTTGTCCAACTAATGTAGTTGGAGCCATTTGCCCACCAGTCATTCCATATATAGCATTATTTACGAATATTGTAGTGAATTTTTCACCTCTAGCTGCTGCATGAACTATTTCAGCTGTACCTATAGATGCTAAGTCTCCATCTCCTTGGTATGTAAATACTGTCTTATCTGGATGAACTCTCTTTATTCCAGTAGCTGCTGCTGGAGCTCTACCATGAGATGCTTCTTGCATATCACAATTAAAATAGTTGTATGCTAAAACTGAACATCCAACTGGAGCTACACCTATAGTGTCTCCTAATACATCTAACTCTTCTAATACTTCTCCTACTAATCTATGGATTATACCATGAGTACATCCTGGGCAGTAGTGTGTTTGAGCATCTGTTAATCCCTTAGTTTTCTTAAATACAACTGACATTATCTAGCACCTCCTACAGCTAATTCACTTTCCATTACTTCTTTTGCTTTATTAGCTATACTTTCTGGATCAGGTATCATTCCTCCTGCTCTTCCGTAGAAGTGTACAGGTAATCTTCCTTCAACAGCTAATCTTACATCCTCTACCATTTGTCCCATACTCATTTCAACAGTTAATAAGTTTTTAGCTTCTGGTATTTGATTGAATGCTTCAAATGGGAATGGCCATAAAGTCTTAGGTCTTATTAAACCAGCTTTAATTCCTTCTTCTCTTAACATATCTATAGAGTTTTTAACTATTCTTGCTGTAGTACCGTAAGCTACAAATACTAATTCAGCATCTTCAGTCTTATACATTTCATAATCAACTTCATTTTTTTCTATTTCTCTGTACTTAGCTTCTAACTTTATACAGTGTTTTTCTAATTCATCTGGTTGTAAGTATAAAGAATTTATTACATTAGGCTTTCTTTCTCCTTTAGTTCCTACTGTAGCCCAATCTTTAGGTTTTAATTCTCTAGTTTTAGGAGCTTTAAATTCTACTGGCTCCATCATTTGTCCTATCATACCATCTGCAACTACCATGACTGGAGTTCTATAGTAATCAGCAACATTGAAAGCTTCCATTATCATATCAACAGCTTCTTGAACTGTAGCTGGAGCATAAACTGGAGTTCTATAGTCTCCATTTCCTCCACCTCTTGTAGACATAAAGTAGTCAGATTGAGAAGGTTGTATTCCTCCAAGTCCTGGACCACCTCTCATTACGTTAACTACAACACATGGTAATTCAGCACCTGCTGCATAAGTTATACCTTCTTGTTTTAAAGCTATTCCTGGTGAAGATGAAGAAGTCATAACTCTAGCCCCTGCTCCTGCTCCACCATATATCATGTTTATAGCAGAAACTTCTGATTCAGCTTGAACAAATACTCCTCCAACATTAGGTAATTCTTTAGACATATATTCTGGTAATTCATTTTGTGGTGTTATTGGATAACCAAAGAAATATTTACATCCAGCTTCTATAGCTGCTTTCCCAAATGCTTCGTTACCCTTCATAAGTATCTTAGCCATTTACAAATCCCCCTTATATTTTAATTAGTCTCTCTCAACTGTTATAACTGCATCTGGACACATAGTCGCACAGTTTGAACAACCTATACATTTATCCATTTCTACTACTGTAGCTGGATTGTATCCCTTTTTGTTGATTTTGTTATTATCCATTACTACTATTTGCTTTGGACATGCAGCTACACATAATGCACATCCTTTACAAAGGTCTTGATTGAAAGTTACAGTTCCCTTAGCCATATTCCTTTGTCCCCCTTAGAAAAATTTATAATTATTTTACTAATAAACTACATCCAAGCTTCTCTCATATAAAGCTTGATAGGGAAAATTTCTCCCTCTAAACCTTCTGGAAGTTGTGGAACTAATTCTTCTAAACATACTATATATTTAACTGGTATATCGTACTGTCTAGACACTTGCTCAACTAATTTTTGACCTTTTAAAACATCATCAATTGTAGTTGACCTTACTAAATGTGTATTGTTTACTAGCCCAGTAACCTTAAGACCAGAAGATTTCTCAATTGATCTTATATGACCTATTACATCTTCTACTGACTGAGTATATTCTCTATTAGCGTTTACTACACAAAACATATCGTAGTCAGCTTTTTCTATTAATTCGTGGAATCTACCTACCACTCTAGCTCCTACGTTGTCCCCTCCCACATCCATAACATAACTATAAGAACTATCTGTTATTGGTGACATTATTTGAGGAGATATAGCTGGTAAATCTAAAGTTGGTGCGTCTATTGAACTATATATAGGAAGGATATCTAAAGAATTTAATAAATCCTTTTTTTCCCTTGTTCTAAAATAAACATTTACTACATCTAAATCTGATAAGGCAACTTTACCTTCTACCTCATTTCTTAATTTGGTAACATAGTTCATAGCAAACTCACTTTTACCACTACCATAGTGTCCTATTATAATTCTTATCCTCTTATCATCTCTTATCATTAGTTACCACCTATTAAGTCAATTTTGTATTTATATTAAATTTATATCATTAACTATATTGAACTTCATATCCATAATTTTTGGGTTCTTCTTCTTTATTTAATACTCTAAGTCCACCTTGAGCTAATGCTATCATTTCATCTTCACCTGGGTAAACTTTTACATCAGATATAAAATTAACTCTCTCTTTAATCATTCCTGTAAACATCTTAGAGTAAGCTATTCCACCAGTTAAAAGGATTGCATCTACATTACCTTT
Organism: Romboutsia sp. 1001216sp1; assembly: GCF_039841805.1. Taxonomy (NCBI): domain Bacteria; kingdom Bacillati; phylum Bacillota; class Clostridia; order Peptostreptococcales; family Peptostreptococcaceae; genus Romboutsia; species Romboutsia sp. 1001216sp1. The sequence goes on along the minus strand of NZ_JBDPHA010000024.1, from coordinate 5,283 downwards.
TAATACTGATGCACAAGAACCTATTTCTTTACTTACTTGGTAAGCCATAGCTTCATATACTAATTTAGCTTTTTCATCACCAGCTTCTATTCTAGATTCAACTTCTCTACCATCATTAGTATTTAAGTATCCTACTAGACCACCATTTCCTTTTATCTTTTTCTTTATTTCATCTTGAGTGTATTTTCCACTAAAGCACATCTTCACTAAGTCTCCGACCGGTAATCCACCACTTCTCTCTGGCGAAAATGGCCCTTCTCCATCTAAAGCATTGGCAACATCTATTACTTTACCTTTTTCATGTGCTCCAACAGATATTCCTCCACCCATATGTGCTACTATAAAGTTACAGTCAAAATACTCTTTTTCTAATTCTTTAGCTGCTCTTCTAGCAGTAGCCTTTTGGTTTAAAGCATGGAATATACTCTTTCTATCTATATCTTCACTCCCTGATATTCTAGCTACATCATCCATTTCATCTACAACTACTGGATCAACTATGTAAGATGGTACATTTACTGCATCTCCTATTTCTTTTGCTATAATTCCGCCTAGATTTGATGCATGTTCCCCTAATACACCAACCTTTAAGTCATCAATCATAGCTTCATTAACAATATAAGTTCCACCTTCTATAGGCTTAAGAAGTCCACCTCTACCTACTACTGCATCTAAATCAGATGTTTTTATTCCACCTTCTGTTAATGCATCTTCAATCACTGTTTTTCTAAACTCAAACTGATCTGAAATCTTCTCATACTTGCCTATTTCTTCAGAAGAATGTCTTAAAGTTTTTTCAAAGACTAAATCCTCATTATCAAATACTGCAATCTTCGTTGATGTTGAACCAGGATTTATAGTTAATATTTTGAATACCTTATTCAATTGTGTTACCCCCTTAATAAACTAGGCTTTAGCTGCCATTAATACCCCTAATGCTATAGAATTTAGTTTAGTTTCCTCATTGTCTGCTCTTGATGTTAATATAATAGGCGCTTTAGCCCCTACTATCACACCTGCATTTTTAGATTTTGAGAAAAATACTAATGATTTATATAATATATTTCCAGCTTCTATATCTGGAGCTAATAATATATCTGCTTTACCTGCTACTGGATGATTTATTCCCTTATGATTTGCGGCTTCTATTGATACAGCATTGTCTAATGCAAATGGACCTCCTACTATGCATCCTTTTATTTCGCCTTTTTCACACATTTCTTCTAATTCTTTGGCATCTATTGTATCTTGCATTTTAGGATTTACTTTTTCTTTAGCACATAATGCTGCTACTTTTGGTGTGTTGATATCGAGTGCATGAGCTACCGTGCATGAATTTTCTATGATTTGTTTTTTGATATTTACATCTGGTGATAAGTTCATAGCTGCATCAGTTATAAAGAATAATCTATCATAACCTTCTACATCAAATACAGCTACATGGCTTAGTACATTCCCTGTTCTTAAACCAACCTCTTTATTTAATACAGCCTTTAGAATTATAGATGTATCTACCAAGCCTTTCATTACCATATCAGCTTTTCCTTGAGATACTAATTCTACTGCTTTTAATGACGCTTCTGATAAATCTTTTATATCTATTAATTCATAGTTATTAAGGTCTATACCTACATCATTTGCTATTTCTCTCGTTTTTTCTATATCCCCTACTAATATAGCCTTTGCTATCCCTTCTTTTCTCGCCATTTCTACTGCCATTAATACTTCTTTATCTTGGCAACATGCTACAGAGATAGTTTTAGGACCTCTTTCCTTAGCGAATTTTATTACTTCTGTAAAGTTTTTCATCTAATCCACCCCATTTTGTATCCAATAAATATAGATTGGTACGTTTAGCTTTTAATAAACATCTCTATCCCCTTAATTCTGTTAATTTTTAAGCTAATTACTAATTTGTCTCATACCTATATTATATATATTCCACCAACGTTTTCCCACTATATTTATAATTTTTAAATTTTCAGAATTATTTTACTTTTATATAATGTCAATTATCCTTTTAAAAAAGCTTCAATATATATATTATGTATAATTATACCTTTAATAGTTATAATCCTTTATAATTAACAGATTTTTAATTATTTTTTTATTTGCTGATATATTGGTAAACTATTTTAGTAAATCTAAGAGCCATATTATTTCATATTAATTAAAAAAGACATAAGAAAAATACTATATTTTCTTATGTCTTTATATTATTATATCTCACTTGGATCTATAACTATTTTATTAAATTTATAACTAGAATCATATTCTATCTTATATTTTTGGTTTTCATTTGGCTTAGATAAATCTATGTATAGTTTTATATCCGATTTTTCTAAGTTTTCTATTGTACTAGGATAATCAACAGTAACCTTTATAGATTCTGGAATATCGATATCTGATGTATTCTTACCATCTGAATTTCTTAATTCTATTTCATCTTTGCTATAAGTAAATTCCTTCTGTAATGATTTATCGCCATTAAGCTTTATAGTAATATATTTTGTATCTGATGATATACCTTTTGGAATATTTAACTCTACATCCTTAGGAAATCCAGATGTTATATCATCTAAATTAACCTCTTTAGTTTCTATATATTCTATACCATCGATTAAATCTTTACTCCCTTTTATGACGATATTGCTTTTACTAAGCTCATAACTTGGTACTTTTTCATTATCTGATGTATTTTCTTTTAATTTAACTCTTATTGGAACAGTTTTTTCTTTTAATAACGTTGCTGATACTTTTAATGTTGATTGATATAACTTTACGCCTTTAACTTTATTTCCATTTTTATCTACTGGTATTAAATTAATTTCACTTGAAAAATCTTGTGTTCTTGAGCCTACATCTAATACTCCAATCACTTTAGTTACCTCATTCACTAAAGTCCTTGGACCTGATACTTCTATGCTCTTTTTATCTCCATCTATACTTACTTTATCTATATTACCTTTAGAATTTCCTTCTAATTTAACTTCTATATTTTTATTTTCTTGTACTATTTTATCTAAATTAACTGCTATAACATTACTCTTTAGCTCATGAGTCATTCCTGGCAAAGTCGGTACCCTTAAGTATACTTGATTTTTTCCTTCCATAGGATTTTCTATAGTACCATAAACATGTATATCCTCTTTTTTTACCTTTTGTATCTTAGATAATTTGCCGGAAATAGAAACATCAATAGTCAATTCTCCATCTGGATAAATTACAAAACCTTTTTCTTTTAATTCATTCATATTACTTATAACTATAGGGACGTTCTCAAATAGCTTAGTATCCGTCGGATCCACTATTGCCATTACATATAGCCATAATGTTATTGCGCTAAGCAGGGATATTAATTTTATTTTTGTATTATGCTTTAATTTATTCATCATTTAAATATCCCACCTTTTAAAAAGCTTTTTTCATCAACTTTAGGCTTTAAATTTTTCTTAAGTATACTTTCCATTCTTTCTTTTGGTATATTTCTATATATTTTTCCCGCTTTTGCAATTGATACATCCCCTGTTTCTTCTGATACTATAAGGGATATACAGTCAGAAACTTCACTTACTCCGACTGCTGCTCTATGTCGTGTTCCTAGATCCTTACTTAAGTCTTTACTCTCTGTTAAAGGAAGGAAACATGCAGCAGCTTTTACCTTTGAGTCTCTAATAACAACTGCTCCATCATGTAATGGTGTATTTGGAATAAATATATTAATTAGTAATTGTCTTGATACCTCTGCATCTATTATAGTTCCCGTATTTATTATATCACCTATCTTAGTTTCTCTTTCCATTATAATAAGAGCTCCTATTTTTTGTCTTGATAGTGAATATAAAGCCTCGACAATCTCTTCTATCATTTTATTAAATGTTTCTTCAGATGTATTAGGACTTCCTTTTAGAAAGAATTTAAATCTCGTCCTACCTATATGTTCAAGTCCTGCCCTAAGTTCTGGCTGGAATATTATTATTGCAGCTAAAAAACCAATCTCAAGAGCATTTACTAATAGCCAGTGAAGTGTATGCAATTTAAAAGTCTCGCTCAACTGAGTCGCTACTAATAAAAATATTATTCCTTTTAAAACTTGCTCTGCTCTTGTATCCTTTATAAACATAAATATTTTATAAAATATATATGCTACTATGGATATATCTATAATATCATTTACAGTTACTTTATTGATAATATCCAAAAAACCACTGAAAAAAGAATTTATATCCAACACAGTTTTGTCCTCCTGTTTGACAGCTTCTTCATTACTATATTAAGTATTATACTATATTAATATAAGTATATACAAACTATTTAGCTCCTATCATTTTTTATAATTTAAAAATAAACATAAAAAAAAGTTTCACTATAGTGAAACTTTATATTGGTGAGCGCACAGGGATTCGAACCCCGGACACACGCCTTAGAAGGGCGTTGCTCTATCCAGCTGAGCTATGCACCCATGTAATTAAAATGGAGCGGGAAACGAGATTCGAACTCGCGACTTCAACCTTGGCAAGGTTGCGCTCTACCGCTGAACTATTCCCGCAGATTCAATGGCGGGAATAACAGGACTCGAACCTGTGACCCATTGATTAACAGTCAATTGCTCTACCAACTGAGCCATATTCCCGCGTATTAAATTAAGTGGCGACCTGGAAGGGACTCGAACCCTCGACCTCCAGCGTGACAGGCTGGCATTCTAACCAGCTGAACTACCAGGCCGCGAATGGTGGGACTAACAGGGCTCGAACCTGTGACCCCCTGCTTGTAAGGCAGGTGCTCTCCCAGCTGAGCTATAGTCCCATAAGTTTTTGGAGCGGGTGAAGGGGATCGAACCCTCACAGCCGGCTTGGAAGGCCGGAACTCTACCATTGAGCTACACCCGCATATTAAGTTGGTGACCCATAGGGGAATCGAACCCCTGTTACCGCCGTGAAAGGGCGGTGTCTTGACCGCTTGACCAATGGGCCATATTTATTTGGTTGCGGAGGCAGGACTCGAACCTGCGACCTTCGGGTTATGAGCCCGACGAGCTGCCAACTGCTCCACCCCGCGATATTAAAGTTGGTGCCGAAGACCGGAATCGAACCGGTACGAGAGGTAAGTCCCGCAGGATTTTAAGTCCTGTGCGTCTGCCAGTTCCGCCACTTCGGCATACCACGTGGCTACGTCTTACTCTCCCAGGAGGTCGCCCTCCAAGTACCATCAGCGCTAAAGAGCTTAACTTCTGTGTTCGGTATGGGAACAGGTGTATCCTCTTTGCTATAATAACCACATAAT
>NZ_JBDPHA010000023.1:0-25094 GCF_039841805.1 Romboutsia sp. 1001216sp1 | reverse complement strand
GAGTTTGGACCGTGTCTCAGTTCCAATGTGGCCGATCACCCTCTCAGGTCGGCTACTGATCGTCGCCTTGGTAAGCCGTTACCTTACCAACTAGCTAATCAGACGCGGGTCCATCCTGTACCGCAAAAACTTTGATAAGAAAGCCATGCGACTTTCTCATGTTATCTCGTATTAGCATACCTTTCGGTATGTTATCCGTGTGTACAGGGCAGGTTACCCACGCGTTACTCACCCGTCCGCCGCTCTTTACCGAAGTAAATCGCTCGACTTGCATGTGTTAGGCACGCCGCCAGCGTTCATCCTGAGCCAGGATCAAACTCTCAAATAAAAGTTGTTACCTGCTCAGACTATCATTATCTGAATATCTGGCTTGGTTTGTTTTCGATTCTTTTAAGAATCATTAGTTATATAAATTAACCTACTGTTTAATTTTCAAAGTTCATTTTCGTTTTGCCCTTTTCTTAAGGACAAGTAATACTATATCACCATAATTTTGTATCGTCAACACTTTTTTAAAAGTTTTTTATTATTTTTATTTTTGATATTCTATTTTTAGTTCTCTAAGTTCTGCTAAATCTAGATTTATCAATGCTTTAAGTTTTTTTCTTCTTAATGAAACGTCTTCATATTTTTTTATTATTTCTTTTCTTAATTCGCCTAATATATCTATATATTCTTCATAACTATCATCATATTTTTCTTCTAATTCTTTTTTTATTTTAGAAGATAGTGAGGGACTTTTACCTCCTGTCGATATACTTATAAGCAAATCTCCTCTTTTTACATATGAAGGAACAGTAAAATTAGATAATTCTATATCATCTACTACATTAACTAGTTTACCATTTTCTCTACAATATATACCTATTTTTCTATTAACTTCTTTATTATTTGTAGCTGCAACTACTATAAAACTATCTTTTAAGTATTCTTCTTTATATTCATCATTAACAATTTCTAGTTTATCTTTTAATTCTCCAAATTTATTTATGTAATCTTTAGATATAACTTTCACTGTTTTGCCAAAGGCTAAAAAGTTTTTGCACTTTCTATATGCAACTTCTCCACCTCCTATAACAGTTATCTTTATATCACTTATATCTATATTTATTGGATAAAGCATACTGGTTTCTCCTTATTTTACTCTTATTTTATTATGTATAATAATCTAGATAATTTATTGACTATGTATATTAAAAAGGAGCAACAAAAGTTACTCCTTTTTGTGTATATATTTATCTATTTTCTTTAATCATCTTAGCTAAATCTTTTGCAAAGTAAGTTATTATTATATCTGCACCGGCTCTTTTTATAGACATAACAGATTCATAAATAGCTCCTTCACTTAATATTCCATTTTTAACAGCTGATTTAAGCATTGCATACTCTCCACTAACATTATATGCCGCAAGTGGTAGGTTGTAATTATCTTTGACTCTTCTTATTACATCTAAATAAGATAATGCAGGCTTAACCATTAATATATCTGCACCTTCTAGTACATCAAGTTCAGCTTCTATTAATGCTTCATTACTATTTGCTGGATCCATTTGGTATGTTTTTCTATCACCAAATGATGGTGCAGAGTTAGCAGCTTCTCTAAATGGTCCATAGAATGTAGATGCATACTTAACACTATAAGACATTATTGGTATATGTACAAATCCTTCTTTATCTAAAGCCTCTCTTAAGGCTTTTATTCTACCATCCATCATATCAGATGGCGAGATTATATCAGCACCTGCTTTTGCATGACTTACTGCTATTTTAGATAAGTATTCTAATGTTATATCATTATCTACGTATCCAGTTTCTGTTAATATTCCGCAGTGACCATGGCTAGTGTATTCACACATACATACATCAGTAACTACATTCATATTACTGTCTATTTCTTTTATTTTTCTAATAGCCCTTTGAATTATACCATTGTCATTATATGCTTCTTTTCCATGAGGATCTTTTTCATGGTCATGAGGTATACCAAATAATATTACATGTTCTATTCCTAATTCTTTTAATTCCTTTATCTCCTCTTCTAGCATATCTAGTGAAAAATGATATACATCTGGTAAAGATGATATTTCTCTTTTTATATTTTCACCTTCTACTACAAATAGAGGATATATAAAATCTTCAACATTTAACTTAGTCTCTCTAACTAAATTTCTTGTAGCTTTATTTACTCTTAGTCTTCTAGGTCTTCTTAACATTTTGTCGCCTCCATAAATATATAAATAACTACACATCAATTATAATACTTATTTATCTTCTATAATAGTGCTAATCATTCCATCTATAGTTGAAACTTCTGCTTCTTTATACAGGTTTAAACCTAATTCTTTAATCGTCTGTGTTGTTATAGGTCCTATAGATATAACTTTTATATTATTTAATTTATCTATATTCTCTTCACCTATTATTTCTACAAAATTCTTTACTGTAGATGAGCTAGCAAAAGTTATATAATCAGCATTATCTTGATCTAATAGTTCTAAAACTTCATCTTTTCTTGTAGAATCTACTACTGTTTCATATGTATGTATTTCTTTGACTTCACAAATTTCACCTATTTTATCAACTAGATAATCTCTAGCATTTTTCGCTCTAGGCATTAATACTTTATCTGTTGATTTTAACATTGGTTTTAATTCTTCAAATAAGTACTCTGCTACAAACTTTTCTGGAACTATATCTGCTTTTATTCCTCTATTTTTTATCTCTTTAGCTGTAGCACTTCCTATAGCACATACTTTTAAATTTGCTAGAGCTCTACTATCAAGCCCCATTTCATCTAATTTATCAAAGAATATGTCTACTCCATTTTTACTTGTTAAAACTAAGTATGTATAATCTTTAATGTTATTTATTTCATTTTCTAGTTCTATATTATTTTCTATTTTATCTATTTTTATAGTTGGTATCTCTATAGGATTACCACCTAAGTCACTTATTTTTTCTACTAGTGAACTACTTTGTGTTCTTGACCTAGTCACTATTACACGTTTACTGAATAGTGGCTTATTTTCAAAGAAGTTTAACTTATCTCTAAGTCCTACTACCTCTCCAACAACTATAAGCGTCGGTGGTTTCACACCTTCCTTTATTGCTGTTTCATATACATTTTCTAAGGTAGATATTACTACTCTTTGATTATATCTAGTTGCCCAACTTATAAGAGCAACAGGAGTATCTTTAGACTTTCCTTCTTTTATTAAGTTAGAACTTATTTTTTGTAAGTTCGCAACTCCCATTAAAAATACTAGTGTTCCATTGGTATTTGCTAAAGCATTCCAGTTTATTTCTGGATTTTCTTTATCATCTTCTCTTAAATGACCTGTTATTACATGGAAAGAAGATGCATAATCTCTATGAGTTATAGGTATACCTGCATAGCATAATCCACCTATAGCAGAAGTTATTCCTGGAACAACTTCAAACTCTATTCCTTCTTCTCTTAGAAGTTCTCCTTCTTCTCCACCTCTACCAAATACATATGGGTCTCCACCCTTGAGTCTAGTTACTATTTTCCCTTCTTTTGCTTTATCTGCTATAACTCTATTTATATCCTCTTGTGGAAGAGTATGATTGCTTGATGCTTTTCCTACATATATAAATTCGCAGTTAGGCTTAGCTTCTTTTAAATAGTTCTCATTTGCTAATCTATCATATACTATAACGTCTGCTTTTTGTACACATTCTAGACCTTTTAATGTTAGTAATTTATAATCTCCAGGTCCTGCACCTACAAGATAAACTTTACCCTTCATATTTTTCATACTCCTTTAAAACTAATTTAGCTAATTCTTTACCTAACTCTCTTGGGGAATTTTTATCTCCTTCTATTGATTTGATGATTAATTTTTTACCTTCTTCATCACCAAATAATCCAGTAAGCTTTATACTATCCTCATTTACTTCACAATAAGCTCCCATAGGAATATGACAGCTTCCATCAACACCATCTAAAAAGCCTCTTTCTGCACTAACTTGAAGTTCGGTTAATTCGTCTCGTAACGAGTTTATCACTACTTCTACTTGATAATTATCTTCTCTTATCTCTATTGCTAATGCCCCTTGTGCAGGTGCTGGCACTACTACGTCTGTTGGTAAATAGCAGCTGATTTTTTCTTCTAATCCAACCCTTAATATTCCAGATGCAGCTAAAACAACACCGTCTAAATTCTCATCAGTTATTTTTCTTATCCTAGTATCTACATTCCCTCTTATTGGAACTATATTTAAATCAGGTCTATGTTTTAATAATTGATATTTTCTTCTTTTACTTCCAGTTCCTATAGTTGCTCCTTGAGGTAAGTCTTCTATACTAGAGTAACCTTCTTTTAATATAAGTACATCTCTTGGATCTTCCCTTTTAGGTATCCCTGCAAACTTTAATCCATTAGGTAAAGATGATGGCATATCTTTCATACTATGAACAGCCATATCTATTTCCCCATCTATTAGTTGTTGCTCTATTTCTTTAACGAATAGGCCTTTATCACCTATTTTATCTAGACTAACGTTTTGTATTATATCACCTTTAGTTTTTATTATTTTAACTTCGAATTCAACACTAGGGTTCTTTTCTTTTAGCTTATCTATTACCCAATTAGTTTGAGTAACTGCTAATTTACTTCCTCTCGTTCCAACAATTATCTTCATAACTAAAATCTCCTTTAGATGTTACAATGTTATCCTACTTGAGCTTCCTTTTTAACTTCTTTATTAACTAATATAGTTGAGAAGTAAGATATCTTTTCTTCAAGATTAACTTCTCTTAAGTTATAGTATACCACTTCTCTATCTTGAGATGAATTACTTACTAATATAGCATGTTCTATAAGACCATTCTTTTCTAGCTTAGCTACTATTTCTTTAAAGTTTTTATATACTTTCATTAATACTATAGAGCTATAATTTTCTAATGCATAATCTATTTTTTCTTCTTCTATCGTGCATGGTATTATTATTAATGGCTCTCTATCCATTACTAATGGGAAATTTTGGTTTGATGCTATATTAGAGAATGAAGATATCCCTGGTATAGTTTCAACATCTATATTTCCTATAAGTCTTTCCATTATATATACATACGTACTATATATCATTGGATCCCCTAATGTTACAAATCCAACATTTTTACCTTCTTTAACATCCTCAACTATCTCATCAGCTATTTTATTCCAAGCCACTATCTTTTCTCCATCATTGAAGTTCATTGGGAAGTGTCTTGATTTTATTTCTAATTCTTTTGGTAGATACTTACTTACTATTGATAAAGCTAAACTTTCCCCGCCTTTTTTAGCTTCTGGTGTATATAATATATCTAACTTTTCTAAAGTTTCGACTGCTTTTATTGTTAATAATGAGCTATCTCCAGGTCCTGTACCTATTCCATAAAATTTTGCCATCTTCAATCTCCTCCTAGTTAATTAACAAATTTGTCCTAATTCATTTATTTTTTCTACACAATCATTTGCATGATTCATAAATTTATCTTGTATATATGGATTTTCCCCTAACCCTTGTAAATGAACTTTTACTTCAAATCCAAAGTTTTCTAGTACATTTTTCCATGAATCTTCTTCATCTCCTGCCATATCATTTATAGCATGGTCTCCTGCTACTAACATAAAAGGCATTAAATTAACTGTTTTTATATTATCTTCTTTTAATCTTTTTATAACATTATCTATTTCTGGATATCCTTCAACAGTTCCAACGTAAGCATTTATTCCTGCATCTCTCATCATGTATTCTAATGCTGGGTATGATGCATGTGACTCGTGGAATGTTCCATGTCCCATAAATACAACAGCTTCATCTTTTTTCATTTGAGGTATTTGATGCTTTATTGCTTCTACTGTTTCCTTGTAATCTTCTATATATGTAAGTAATGGTCTACCTAAAACAATTTTCTTAAATTTATCTTGATAGCTATCTACTTGTTCTTTTAATTTAGTAAATTCTTCACCACATATTATATGAAGTGTTTGAACTATAACGTCTTCATATCCTTCTTCATATAATCTATCTAAAGCTTGAATTGGATTTTCAATTTCTATTCCATCTCTATTTTTTAATTTCCTTATTATCATGTTAGAAGTAAATGCTCTAAAGAAGTCATATCCTTCTAATCCATTTTTTATTTTATTTTCACAAGCTTCTATTGTCTTTTCTCTCGTTTCTTTGTAAGAAGTCCCAAAACTCACTACTAAAACTGCTTTCTTCATACTAATCCCACCTTGAATTTATTTTATATAGTCTTCTACTTCGTCTATGCTATTTACAACATACGGATAATCTATTTTTTCTCTAGATACAATTACTACAGGTATATTAAGTGATTCACAAGCATCTACTTTCTCTAAGAAACCACCTGCTACACCACTTTCTTTAGTTATCACAATATCTATATCATAATGTTTATAAAATTCTTCATTTATACTTTGGCTAAAAGGACCTCTCATAGCTATTATATTATCTGCATTTAACCCTAATTTTTCACAACTTAATATCACTTCACTTGTAGGAAGTACTCTAACTATTAAATTTCTATCTGGTATAAGCTCAACTATTTCTGGTAAATGCTTACTACCTGTTCCTATAAATATGTTATTTCCTTTTTTTCTTGCTACTTCACAAGCATCTTTTATACTGCTTACTATGTATTTATTTTCATAAGTAATATCATCTATTAAAGATTTTCTCTCATATCTTATATAGTCTATCTTTGTTTCCTCAACACACTCAATAGCATTTTTAGATACTTCTATAGCATATGGGTGTGTGGCATCTATAATTTTAGTTATGTTATTTCTTTGTATGAAATCTATCATATCTTCTTTTGACAGCCTTCCATTTATAACATTTTTTGCTTTCTTTCTTGCAAGATCCTCTCCGTAATTAGTTGTTACGGAAAGTGTATATTCTAGGTTCTCATATTTATTAAGTCTGTCACATATTTCTATACTGTCTGATGTTCCACCTAAAACTAATATCATATATTGTAACCTCTTGGAGTTATCATTAAATCTTCATGTATAAATGTTGATTTGTTCCCTATTATAACCATAGTAGTCATATCAACTCTTTCAAAATCCATAGTATCAAATGTACATATAAACTTTTCTTCCTTCTCTCTTCCTACATCCTTAACTATTCCGACTGGAGTTTTTCCATCTTTAAATTCTCCCATTATTTCAAAGGCTCTAGCTAAATGTTCACTTCTACCTTTGCTTCTTGGGTTATATAGACATATTGCAAAATCTGCCTCAGCTGCTAATCTTAGTCTTTTTTCTATAACTTCCCATGGAGTTAATAAATCACTTAAGCTTATGTGACAGAAATCGTGCATTATAGGAGCTCCAAGTATTGCTGCTGCACCTATACTTGCAGTTACTCCAGGTATAACCTTAACTTCTATATTTTGTTCTTCTTTAGATACAAGTTCTAATATTAATCCTGCCATTCCATATATTCCTGCATCCCCACTACTTATAACCGCAACCTTTTTACCAGTCTTAGCTATTTCTACAGCTTCCTTACATCTATCTATTTCTTGTCTCATTCCATTTTGTACTACTTCTTTTCCTTCGATAAGGTCTGTTATTAAGTTTATATAAGTTTTATAGCCTACTATAACTTCAGAATCCTTTATTGCATTTATGCATTGCATAGTCATTAATTCTTTACTTCCAGGTCCTATACCTATAACGTATATCATTTTGACACTCTCCCTACAGAAATTGTTATTCCTTTATATTTATGTTTTTCTATTATTAAATTTCCTTCACTTAGCAGATATGCTACTGGTTCAGAAACACAGTACACTCCTACATTCTTTTTTACAAATTCAGATTTTCCAAATAGATGGTCTACCTTAGATATTTCATCAACTGAAAAAGTTATAAATGGCACCGATAGACTCGATGCTAAATCTATTATGGCTTTTTCATCACTTTTTACATCTATACTTCCAATCTCTTTGATTGAGTTAATATCAATATTATATTTATGTAACAAATCGTTTAAAGACTCTTGTAACAGACTACTTTCTGTATTTCTTCTACATCCAATGCCTATTACTATTTCCTTTGGCACTACCTTTATAATATTGTTTTCTCTATGTTTTTTTCTTAGTACTTTTTCATCTAAATCGCTCTGTTTTTTGTTTTCTAAATAGTAATCTAGAAAGTTGTTTTTGCTACTTACAATGACTATTTTTTCTAGATTATCTACATTTTCAAAATTAGTTAATATCTTAAATCCTCTAGTATCTACTTCATAATTTCCATCGATATATAACCCAACTTCTTGATTGTTGACTAACATAGCATTTACATCTTTGACGTTTTCTCTAAAATCATCTATATGAGCATCTAATTTTTTAGCAATCATGTCTAAAGATGATTTTTTATTTACATCTGTTGCTGTAGTTATAACAGGATTAGCTCCTATTAGTTCACTTATATGGCTGGTCATTTCATTAGCTCCACCCATATGACCACTTAGTAAGCTTATAATGTTTTGTCCTTTTTCATCGCTTACTAATATAGCAGGATCGCTAAATTTGCTATTTATATAAGGAGCTATAACTCTTACCACTATGCCTGTAGCCATTAAAAACATAATATATTGATATTCTTCAAATAAACTAGGAACTAAATTACTAAGCTTATCCTCTACTAAGAATACATTATCTTTTTCTTCACCTATCTTAAAATTATTCTTCTTATTTCTTACTAGATATACATCTCCATTATTAAGTTTGGATTGTATTTCAAGTGCTAGATTCTTTCCATTTTCAGTTATACAAACTATGGCTATTTTATTTTCTATACTCATGTTTGAAGTCCTTATCATATAACTTCGAATTGTTATATTCTTTACCTAAAAATTGCCCTACTAATATTAAAGCAGTCTTTCTTATATCATTTTCTTTTACTTTTTTAGCTATGTCTTGTAATGTTCCTTTTACTATCTTTTCGTCTGACCAAGTAGCTTTATAAACAACAGCTATTGGAGTATCCATTGGATATCCACCTTCATGAAGTCTTTCTACTACTTTCTCTATATCTTGTACTGATAAGAATATAGCCATAGAAGTTTGATGCTTAGCAAAAGACTCTATTGATTCTTTTTCAGGTACTGGAGTTCTTCCTTCCATTCTTGTTATCACTACACTTTGAGATATTTCTGGAACTGTGTATTCAACTCCTAAAGCTGATGCTGCTCCTAAGAATGAACTAACTCCTGGTGTACAATCATAATCTATATCTAATTTAAATAATTCTTCAACTTGTTCTCTTATTGACCCATATATAGAGAAGTCTCCTGTTTGTAGTCTTACTACAGATTTTCCTTCTCTAACTCCCTTTTCCATTACTTCTATAATTTGATGTAAATCCATATGAGCACTATTATGTATCTCACAACCTTCTTTACAGTATTCTAAAAGTTCTGGATTAACTAATGAACCTGCATATATTACTACATCTGCATTACTTAAAAGCTTATATCCTTTTAAAGTTATTAATTCCTTATCTCCTGGTCCTGCTCCTACGAAATGTATTTTATTTAACATATTAGTCTCTCCCCTTCTCACAAGATATTATATAGATTGGATTTAGAGGTTTAAAATATTCTCCTCTTCCTAGTTTTTCTAGCTTAGCTACATTTAAAACTGAAACATCTATATTTTCAAATCCATACTCTCTTAATAATCTTAAAGTTTCATTAAATGTATCTACTATTATAAAATTTGCTACAAGTCTTCCACCTTCTACTAACATATCCTTAGACCAAGTTAGTATTTCCTCTAGTTTATTGCCTGTTCCTCCTAAAAATATAGCATCCACTTTTCCTTCTATATCTATAGGTGCATATGCTTTAATTACTTCTACATTATCTAACTCAAACTTCTCTACATTTTTATTTATTAAATCTATAGCATCATCGTTTCTTTCTATAGAAATAACTTCTAGATTTGTATAATGGTATGCAGCTTCTATACTTACACTGCCTGTTCCTGCTCCTACATCTATAAATCTTTTAGCATTTGCTAAGTCTAGTTTAATTATAGATACTGCTCTAACTTCTTCTTTTGTTATAGGAACTTTTCCTGTTATAAACTCACTGTTTTTCATATGCAATCTCCACCTTCTAGTATTACAACTACGCACATATCAAAGTTTTCTACTTTTAAAATTTCTTCTGGTTTTCCTATTGTAATTCTTTCATTTTCATAGGATAGATTTTCTCCTACTACAACTGTTTTATCTAGATTTCTTTTTATTATTTCTTTACATATTTCTTTAGGACCAATTATTTTATCAGTAACCATACATACCTTCTTGTGAGAAAGTACATAATCAAAGTCTGGTACTTTTCCATGGCTACTAGTTATATATAGGTCGTTCATATCAACATATATTTTTGAAAATATATATTGAAGCGAACTAATTCCTGATACTATATTTAATTTATTAGTGTCTATATTTTTAGAAAGATATCTTCCTATTCCATACATCAATGGATCACCTGATGCTATAACAGATATTTGTTTATCTTTATTATTATTTATATAATCCACTATCTCTTTTAAATTTGATGCTAACTCTATCTTTTCTCCTTCAAAATCTTTTATCGATTCTAAATTCCTTCTTCCTCCAATTACAACATCAGAGTTTTTAATTAATTTCTCACCTAATCTAGTTATATAATCAGTATTCCCTGGCCCTAACCCTATGACATTTATCATCTAAATACCTCCACTAGATTATCTGTATTATCTGATTTACCTAGTAATGTCTTGTCCATAGAAAACATAATAACCTCTACGTCCATATCATCATCACATAGATATTGTTTAATTTTATGCTTACATTTGTTACTTACCAAATTGTAAAAGCTTTTGTACTCACTATTATTTATAAGTTCAACGGCTTCTTCAGCAGTAAGACACTCACTTATCTTTTCTAAAAATTCATATGGAGCTTTCATTAATGCTAGATTAGATACTAATATTTCACTTCTCGCATCAGCTACTTTACTATGTGTGTTAAATATACCAGCTGATATTTTTATAAATTTTCCTATATGACCTGCCATAAGTATTTTCTTATAACCCATTCTCTGGGCTTCTTTTAGCATATATCCTATAAAGTTACTAGTTCTTATTACATATTTCATATCTAATCCCAAATTTTCTCTTATGAACTGTTCTCCATGATTTCCTGGTACTAGAATTATCTTATCTAATCCTTGTTCTCTTTTCATTTGTAGTTCTATAGACAAAGATTTTTTCCATCCTTCATCACTCATAGGTTCTACTATGCCTGTAGTTCCTATGATAGATATACCTCCAACTATTCCAAGCCTTGGATTAAATGTCTTTTTTGCTACATCTTCTCCTTTTGGTGCAAATATGGTAATCTTTAAAGATTTATTTTTACCTATAACTTTACTTATATCTTCACCAACTACTTTTCTTAACTCACTATGTATCATTTTCATAGGAGTTGGATTAATTGCTGGCTTTCCAACCTCAACACTCAATCCTTTTTTAGTTACTACTCCAATACCTACTCCTCCACACACAACTATATCTTCATTATCTTCTCTATTGATGATTTCAGCTCTAGCGTGAATATGCATAGTATGTGTAGCATCAATATCATCTCCACCATCTTTTTCTGTAGAACATTCGACGTAATCATCATTAATATCTATATTAAATACATTCAATGTCAATGGTATGCCTTTTGGAGTATCTATATTTACAGTATCTATACTCTTTTTAGTTAATAGCATGTATGTTGCAGCTTTTGATGCTCCTGTAGCACAAGAACCTGTTGTGTATCCTCTTCTATACTTTTTACCTTCTATATATACATACTCTTCCATAATATTACCTACATAGTGTATAAAATAGCATTAACTATAGCTGCTGCTAAGTTACTTCCACCTTTTCTTCCTTTTGATATGATGTATGGTATATCTGTTTTTTCTAATTCATCTTTTGACTCTGCTGCTCCAACAAATCCAACTGGAACACCTATTACAGCATCTACTTCAAGTTCTTTTGCATCTCTCATTTCCATTACTTTATATAAAGCTGTTGGCGCATTTCCAAGCACAAATATTTTTCTTCCTGAATCCTTTGCTGCTATCTCAACAGCTGCCATCGAACGAGTTATTCCTTTTTCCTTAGCTAGTTTTGCAGTTTCTTCTTCTGCCACTAAGCATCTATATTTACAACCTAATGCCTCTAATCTTCTTTTATTTATTCCACTTAAAGCCATATTAGTATCCGTATATATAGTTGCATTGTTTTTTAAAGCATCTACTATATTTTCTACTGCTGTATCCGATATTTTTAATATATCTAAATATTCAAAGTCTGCTGTTGTATGTATACAACGCTTTATTATTTTTTCTTCTACTTCATTTTTGTACTCATACCCTGGTCTTATTTCATCTATTATTTCTTGTATCATTATGAAGCTTTTTTCTTCTATCATCATAGGATTTTTGATATATTCCATGGTGGTTCCCTCCTAATTCCTCCGTCTATAATATCTAGAGTATAAATTTTATTGTATGTTTTATGTATTTTATTGGTTTTTAAAATATCTATCAATTTATTATCATTCATATAATTGTCTACGATAATACCTATTACAGTTCCACTATGAGCAATGTTTACACCATAGGCACCATAATTTTGCGAAATATTTATTATCTCTTTTAATCCTTCTTTTGGGTCTATATTTTCATTGGCTAAGCTACTTAAAGTACATGCTTTTCCGATATTACTTAAATCATTATTTTTTATACCGCCTTCTAAAAGGTAAAATGATTCTTTTATAATATCTTGATTTTTTAGTTTTATATTTCTATAGTTAGGGTTACTTCTTATTTTTATAGTATCTAACGTCTTGTTAGGCTCTAGTATTATTACTCTGCAATCTTTTATACTTCCTAGATTTTTTACTATTTCACCACTAAGTGGGTTAAATATGCAGTTGTTTTCTATGTATGTAGAATCTGTTGGTTCTATAGTAGATGCAAGTTTTGATATTTCTTCACTAGTTAAATTTCTTCCTATCAAATCTAGAGTAGCTACTATAGTAGCTCCTATATCTGCTGTTGAACTAGCCATACCTTTACCTACCGGTATATCACTTTTTATAGTTAAAGAAATATTTTTACTATCTTTGATAGGCAAGTTAAATTTCTTAAAAACAGCTTCTATAGCCTTTCTAGATTTACTAGGACCTACATTGACTTTACCTAGCTTTTCTTCAATCATTGCTACTGAATACATATCTATGGCATATGAGCTAAGATACTCTTCTCCATCTACCATACCTTGAACAAACTCTCCACATGATGCTGGACAAAATCCATAATATTTCATGCTAATCACCTAATAAGTTTTTCATATTCTCTATAAGAATTTTATTATCATCATGAGATTTAATTGCAACTCTTATATATCTATCATCTAATCCGATAAAATTCGATGCATCTCTGATAAGAATTTTACTTCTTCTTAATAATTCGACTTTTATTTCATTTGCCCTTCTATTGTTCAGTTTAATTAATAAAAAATTTGTATCAGTATCATAAACTGATATATTTTCTATACTTCTTAATTCTTTTAACATATATTTTCGTTCTTCTATATAATAGTTTTTGCTATCTTCTATATACTCTTTATCCCTGAATATATATTTAGATAAAGTATCTGCAAATGCATTTATAGTCCACGGTTCTTTATAATGATAAATTTTATTTATTATATCTTTATTGCTCGTAATACCGTATCCCAATCTTAATCCAGGCATTCCAAAGAATTTAGTTACTGCTTTGATTATAAATAGATTATCGTAACTTTTTATATTATTTACTAAACTATAAATTTCTTCTTTTTCTGCAAATTCCATAAAAGTTTCATCAACTATTAAAAATTTATTATTTTGTTTCAATATGTTTAGTAACTCATTTAATTCTTGTGCTTTCCCATTTGGATTATTAGGATTACATATAAATAAGCTATCAAACTTATCTAAATTATTTTTAATTTCTTCTATATCTATTAAAAATTGATTTTCTTCATTTAAATTTAAATCTATAACTTCTAATCCATTTAATTTTGCACTTCTTCTATATTCTGAAAACGTAGGGTTTAATATTGCCAGTCTTTTGCCTATAGCTTTCATTAATAAATAGATTACCTCTGTAGCACCATTTCCAGGTATTATATATTCACTTTGAATATTTAGATAATTACCTATATTTTTTCTTAAGTTGGTATAATTTATATCTGGATAGCTCCTACTTTCTTCTAAGCCTTCTAGTATATACTTATCTAAATCTTTTATAATCTTTGGATTTACATTAGAACTAAAATCTATTATCTCTTTTGGATCTATATTATAATTTTTTCCTATTTGTTCTACATTTGCTCCATGTCCTAAGTCTTTCATAAATCCCCCTATAGTAATATAAATATTATTGTAAATACAATCATTGAAGTTATAGATGAAGCATACATTATTTTATTTGTTCTAACTATATCTTCTACCTCTATTTCTCTATGTTTATCTCCTATTGTAGGCTTATAGACAGCTTTTCCAAAATAAATATTTGTACCACCTAACTGTACTCCCAAAGCTCCTGCAACAGCACCTTCAGCATAAGCACAATTTGGACTTTTGTGATTTTTTCTATCTCTTATACCGATTTTTAAAGCTTCTTTACAGTTATGTCCTACTAATAAGCTTCCTATAGACATAAGTAGTACAGATATCCTAGCTGGTATAAAGTTAGCTATATCATCAATCTTAGCTGATGCAAATCCTAAATCTTTGTACTTTTCATTTTTATAGCCTACTGTTGAATCCAAAGTATTGATTGCTTTATATGCCATAGCAAGTGGAGCTCCACCTATAAATGCATAAAACATAGGTGCAATTATTCCATCTACAGTATTTTCAGCAACAGTTTCTACAGTTGCCCTTATTATTTCACCTTCATTTAGTTGAGTAGTGTCTCTTCCTACTATATAAGATACTTGTATTCTTGCTTTTTCTATATCTCCTGTTTTTAATACATTATATATTTTGACAGCTTCATCTTTTAAACATTTTGTAGCTAATGTGGTATATATCAGTATTGAATTTGTTACTAAAAATCCTCCTGGTATAAAGCTACTTAGTTTTATTATTAAATAAGTAACTAAATATGTTATCCCGACTACTATAAACCATAAGAAAAATCCACCTGTTTTTAAAGCTTTATCACTCTTAGCTTTTTTTCTTATTATACTTTCGGTCTTCTTTATTAATTTACCAATATATCTAACTGGGTGAGGAAATGAATATGGGTCTCCTACTATTAAGTCTATTATGTATCCTATATAAATAGATAATATATTCATATTAATTGTTTCCTCTTTCTAAATAGTCTTTACATCCACTATTTAAGAAATTTTTTATACAATCTAAGTTATTGTAAAAATGAGTATGTAAATATGTTGCTAAAGTTTTATCTTTGCTATATCCACCTTCCCATTCATCTACCACTTTTTTATCTCTTTCTTTTCTCATTATATAGGCACATTCCTCATTAGTTTCAAATATAGAATGGTGGAATTCATGTCCTTTTATAATCTCACCTTTTTTAGATAAGATTGTATCTTTTTTGGACTCTCCATAACAATATCCAAATCTCTTTAATGATTTTGTCATCTTACTAACTCCATTAAATATTCCTACCATATCATATTCATTATTATTTTGGTCTATTAATTTTTCTCCTAGATACATAAGTCCACCACATTCAGCATATATAGGAATTTTATTTGTATGAGCTTCTTTTATAGAACTTCTCATACTTTTATTTGATTCTATTTCTTTTGCAAATATTTCTGGAAACCCTCCACCTATATATATGTAATCTGATTGTGGTACTTTTTCATCTTCTAGTGGACTAAAGTATTTTATATTTAGCCCTAGTTCTTTTAATAATTCTATATTTTCTTTGTAGTAGAAATTAAATGCTTTATCATAGGCTATAGCTATAGTTTTATCTTTTATCTTATTTTCTTTTATAAAGTCTTTTAACTCAAAATTACTACAAACTTCTTCTGTTTCAGCTATTTCTATTATTCTATCTATATTTATATATTTTTCTATTTCATCTGCTAAATTACTAAATTTATTTTTTAGTGAATCAATTTCTACGCTTGGAACTAAACCTAAGTGTCTTGACTCTAATGAAAATTCATCATTAGGTGGGAAGTATCCTAAGACCTCTATCCCACAATATGTTTCAATTGCTTTTTTAATTATTTCGTAGTGAGTCTTAGTTTTTACGTTGTTTACTATTACACCTTTTATGTCTACATCTTTATCAAGTTCCTTGTATCCAAGTACCATGGCTGCACTAGATGCTGCCATAGCTTTTCCATTTATAACTAATATAACTGGTGCTTTTAATATCTTCGATGTATGAGAACTTGTACAATTATCTAAGTCTATTCCTATTCCATCATAAAGACCCATAACACCTTCAATCACTGATATATCTGCATCTTTAGATGCAGAATTAAATACATACTTAATTTTTTCATCATCTAGCATATATGAATCTAGGTTTCTGGAGTCTCTACCTGTTATAAATGTATGATATGATGGATCTATATAATCCGGTCCAACTTTATATGGTTGAACCTTCATACTTCTTTTTGTAAGTGCTTGCATTATACCTAAAGATATTGTTGTTTTTCCTACTCCACTATTAGTTCCTGCGATTAAGATTTTTTTCATATATTTCACCTAACCATCATTTTATTTTTGTATTGTTTATATTTCTTCTTCATGTTCTTCCATTATTTTATATATCTTCTCTATATCTAAATGTTCTCTTAGTAAATCAGCTAGTTTATCATATTCATTTTGCTTAAAGGCTTCGAAAGAAGTTACTTTAGTGTCTATTCTTTCAAGGCCTTTTTCTTCTCTGATATTATTTAATAGAGCTCTAGTAAAATCTATTTCATCAAATATTCCATGTAAATAAGTTCCTACTACATTACCTTCTTTATTTACACTTCCTTCTAGGTAGCTTACGTCTTCTCCTAATTTATTGTTTATTTCATTTAGGTTATATACTTCTTTACCTATATCACTTATTCCCATATGAATTTCATAACCTTTTACTTTCATTCCTGATAAGTTTGCTAAATATCCATTTAAATTTTTACATATAGTGGCATTCACTTGTGTAGTTGTTTTTTCTTTTTCAAATGTAGTTTCTATATCTAAAAGTCCTATACCATCTATTTCTTCAATTTCGCCTTCTACATGGTAAGGGTCTTTTAATTTCTTGCCTAACATTTGATATCCACCACATATCCCAAATACTAACTTTCCTTTTTTCTGTAAATCTTTTATTTGTTCCTCTAGACCACTTTCCCTTATATACTTAAGGTCATCTATAGTACTTTTACTTCCAGGAAGTATTATCATATCTGGATTTGAAAGAGTCTCTCCATAATCAACATACCTAATACTCACATCTTCTTGAGTCTCAAATATATTAAAATCTGTGAAATTAGACATATGAGGTGTTCTAATTATCTCAATATGTATATCACTCTTTTTCATTTTAGTTTTAAATCTAGTTGTTACACTGTCTTCATCTTCTATTTTTATATCACTATATGGCACTACTCCAAGGACAGGAACCTTTATTATTTCTTCAAGCATTTTTATGCCATCATATAAAAGTTCTTTTCTTCCTCTAAATTTATTTATTATTACACCTTTGACTCTTTTTCTTTCCTCTTCACTTAGTAAAAGCATCGTACCTGCTAGTGATGCGAAAACTCCACCTCTATCGATATCCCCCACTATTATTACAGGAGCATCTGCGATTTCTGCCATACCCATATTAGCAATGTCATGTTCTCTTAAGTTTATTTCTGCTGTACTACCTGCCCCCTCCATAACAACAACATCATAGTTCTCACTAAACTGATTAAATATAGTTTTAAGTTCTTTAGCAAGTATTGGCTTATAATCATGGTATTCTGATGATGATATATCATCTCTAACTTTACCCCTTACTATAACTTGGCATCTATGATTACCTGATGGTTTTAGAAGTACTGGATTCATATCTGCAATTGGCTCTATTCCACAAGCTTCCGCCTGAAATACTTGTGCTCTTCCCATTTCTAAACCTTCTTTTGTTATAAAAGAATTTAACGCCATATTTTGAGATTTAAATGGTGCTACACTATATCCATCTTGTTTGAAAATCCTACATAAACCAGCTGTTAATATACTTTTACCAACATTTGATGCTGTACCTTGTAACATTATCTTTTTTCCCATAAGATTCTCCTTATATTACTTAATTTGATTTCCTTATAATCAAAAAAGCCCTAACTCTTAAGAGTTAAGGCTTTTATTCTAATGCTAATATATTACTTGTTTCATATGTTTTGTAACATATCAAACTATATAGCATGTAACAAAATATAACTATTTAATCTTTACTATATACTTAAACTATATAATACTAAATCTTATTGTATTAATCTAAAATACACTTTATGTATTTATGATTAATATGTAGATTTCATAATAGATTTATTTATTATAATTTAAGTTTTAACAAAGTATAATTTATCTGCTAATATGCATATACTCTGATGTTTTATTATAGGTACATACTTTATAAGCGATAGTTATATTTTATCTGAATAAAAATCCCTCACCCCGGAGATTTTATAATTAATTAATTTAGGCAGGTATCCTGGCTCAATTTCATCCTACTCCTACTCCTTCCCATCCAAAGGACAGTGGCAAATTGTAGTTTCGTCAATATTACAGTAGCGGGGGCTGCAAAGGCTTTTAACCTTTTTCCCTATTAATCTTGTAGAACCTAAGTTAATATACTATTTGATTTTAATTATTTATAAAACTTGTGTTATTCATACTATCTATGACTGCAAATCCATCTTCTACTTCTAAAATACTTACTGATGCATTATCTATTTTAAAATTCCAATGGTATTTGTAGCTTCCTGATACTAAATAACTTATTATGTTCCTTATAGTTCCTCCATGAGAACATATAAGTATTGTTTTGCCTTTATCCATATTTATAATTTCTTTAACCTCATTTGATACTCTTATAAATGAATCAATAAGACTTTCACCATTTGGATATCTGTACTCATATCCTTTTTCTATCATCGAGTTAAATTCTTCTGGATAATTCTTTTTTATGTCATCAAAAGTAATCCCCTCAAAATCCCCAAAACTAATTTCTTTCAATGTTTCTTTTTCTATTATTTCTATCCCTTTTTTCTTTGCAACATCTTTTACAGTATCTTTTGTTCTTGAAGATGTTGTTGTGTATATCTTATCTATATGTATACCATCTAAGTATTTGGTTAATTTCTCTATTTGCTTAATTCCAACTTCACTAACTACACTGTCTATATGTCCTGATAATCTTTTACTTTGATTATCTATAGTCAATGCATGTCTTACTAAAACTAATTTAGTCATTATAGTATCACCTCTTTTAAGGTTACCCTATTATAAGATATATGTAAAGTAAATATATAACTTCTCCAAGTTCTATACTACACCCTAATATATCTCCTGTAACTCCATCAATTTTTTTGTATATATGATTTTTAAATAATTGATTAAATAAAATAACAACTATTATAGATGCTAATATAGGCAACGTTATTGAAGATTTAAATACAAATTTGGCTACTAATATAATCAATGCCATCGTATATAGTATTGCAGTTAAAAACATTGATGTAGTTGCTTTACCTATAAATAAGTTCCCCATTCCTTTCTCTCTTGGTGTAACAGTTTTATATGTTAATCTTATTACTCCAAGTCTACCTATAACAGGCATAAATATTATAGTCCACATTAAATTATTGTTTATTAAGCTATATATAAAACCTATCTTAAGTAAAATTAAAAATACTATAGCCAATAATGAATTTGTCCCAAGTCTTGAATCTTTCATTATTTCTAGCATTTTTTCCTTATCCCTATAACTATATATAGCATCAAATGTATCTCCCAATCCATCAATATGTAACCCCCCTGTCAATATAACAGAACCTAAGGTTACCAATATTGATGTTATAAATGGGTCAAATAATATGTTTGATACAGTACCAATTATAAATAATAAAATACCTAATACAAACCCTACCAATGGAAAGTATGTTATAGTTTTATGAAATTCATCATCAAATCCTACATCTATATTTATTGGTATTCTAGTCATAAACTGAAGTATTGATATAAATCTTTTCATAATTATCCCTTAATTTTCATAGGTATTGAACTAACTACAAAATAGACTTCGTCACTTTGGGCTGCTATTTGTTGATTTATTCTACCTACTATATCCGTATATACTCTACTAAGTTTATTAGCAGGAACTACTGCCATTCCTAATTCATTAGTAACAGCAACAAAATAAAGTTCTGTTTTTCTTATCTCTTCTATCAGTTTATTAACTTGATCTTTTATGTACTTTTCTAATTCATTTATCTCATCTTGTGTTGCATTTTCAATATCTATATCATGCGTAAACATTAAATTATTCACTAATAAAGTTACACAATCTAATATAACTGTTTTGTGAGATTTAGATATATCCTCAATTATAGAATATATATCCTTATATATTTCATATGTTTTCCAGTTTTGTGGTCTACTTTCCTTATGTTTTTTTACCCTATCTTTCATCTCATCATCAAAGGGTATCGATGTTGCAATATATGCAGTATTGTTATTTCTATCTTTACATAATTGTTCTGCAAAACTACTTTTTCCTGATCTTGCTCCACCAGTTACTAGTATAACTTTGCTCATACTTATCTCCTTATTGCTTTTTCTATCTTCCCATATCTATCTCATCAAATGTCGCCATATTTGTATATGTATAATTTGATGCTTCAATTATATTAAATGCAAGTGCTGCACCACTACCTTCTCCTAATCTCATATCCATATTTAATACAGTACTTAAATTTAGCATATCTAGTGCTTTTTGTGTACCTGGCTCTGCTGATGTATGAGATGCTATCATATATTCCCTAGTTATTGGATTTAGAGTGTAGGCTAAAAGAGCAGCTGCATAAGATATAAATCCATCTAATACAACAGGAACATTTCTAGCACTACATGCTAATATAACTCCTGCCATAGAACCTATCTCAAATCCGCCAACCTTCGATAATATATCTATAGCATCTTCTCTATTTGGCTTGTTTAGTTCTATAGCTTTTCTTATAGTATCAGCTTTATGCTTTATTCTATCTTTTTTAAGTCCAGCTCCCATTCCTGTAACTTCTGCTGGATCACATCCATCTATTACAGATATTATAGCACTACTTGGTGTAGTGTTACATATACCCATTTCACCTATTCCTATAAGCTTATAACCATTATCTATACACTCATTTGCTGCTTCTATCCCTATTTCTATGGATTTTATAGCTTCATCTCTACTCATTGCAGGTCCCTTAGCCATATTAGATGTAGATTTTCTTATCTTTTTATCAATCACACCATCTAGTTTATGGTCACAATTTATACCAACATCTATAGCTATTACATCTGCTCCTACAAATTTACTTATAACTCCTACTCCATTTAATCCTTTTGTAAAGTTCGGGAATTGAAGATAAGTTATACTTTGAGGATCCGGAGCTACACCTTCTTCATAAACACCATGATCTCCAGCAAATGCTATAATAGCTTTTTTAGATGTATCAAGCTCTTTTTTTCTATATATCCCAGCTAATTGCATACAAATTTCTTCCATCTTACCTAAACTTCCAACTGGCTTTATAAGTCTATCTAATCTTTTTTTAGCTTCATCCATAGATTCTCTATCTAGTGAATCTATATTATTTAATACATAATCTAGTGAATTCATATATATCATCTCGTTTCTTCGAAAATAATTTACCTAGCCAGTAAGGCTAGGTTTAGTGAAAAACCTCTCCAAAATTCATATATATTTTACATATAAATAAACTATTCTACATGGCATTTATATATCCTTCATATCATATGGTAAATTTTATCGAGATTTATATTTAGTTTTAAAGATTATGAGCTATTTTTAATGCCTCATAACTAGCATTTATAGTATAATCTATGTCCTCATTAGTATGAGCATTTGATAAGAACATTGCTTCAAACTGTGTAGGAGCTAAAAGAATTCCTCTTTTTAATAACTCTTCAAAATACTTATTAAACTTAGAAACATCACATCTTGTAACATCATCATAGTTTTCTATTGGTCCATGTGTAAAGAATAAACAAACTAATGAACCAGCTCTATTAACTGTGTAGTTAAGACCTAATTTTTCTATATTAGATTTTAATCCTTCTTCTAATCTTATAGCTTTTTCTTCTAACTCTTTATAGATTTGAGGATTATCTCTTAATATTTCTAAGTTCTTTTTACCCATATACATAGCTAGTGGGTTTCCTGATAATGTACCTGCTTGATATACTGGTCCAACTGGAGAAACCATACTCATTATTTCTTTAGTTCCACCATAAGCACCAACAGGAAGTCCTGCTCCTATTATTTTACCGAAACATACCATATCTGGCTTTATTCCAAAATATCCAACAGAGCTACTATAATTTAATCTAAATCCTGTTATAACTTCATCAAATATTAAAACACTTCCATATTCTTTAGTTATATCTCTTAATAATTGTAAGAACTCTTGCTTACCTGGAACTACACCCATGTTTCCTGCTACTGTTTCAACTATTACAGCGGCTATTTCATGTCCTTGAGTTTTAAATATTTCTCTTACTGCATCTAAATCATTGTATCTACAAACTAATGTATCTTTAACTACATCAGATGGAACTCCAGGGCTAGTTGGTACTCCATATGTTATTGTTCCTGAACCAGACTTAACTAATAAAGCATCTGAATGACCATGGTAGCAACCTTCAAACTTTAATATTTTATTTCTTTTTGTAAATCCTCTAGCTACTCTTAATGCACTCATAGTTGCCTCAGTCCCTGAATTTACCATACGTACTTGATCTATAGCTGGATATGCTTCTACTATTATCTTAGCCATTTCAACTTCTATAGCTGTTGGAACTCCATAGCTAGTTCCTCTAGATACAACTTCTTCAATTCCCTCTACTATTTCTTTTGGGCTATGACCTAGCATAAGTGGTCCCCAAGAGCATATATAATCTATATATTCATTTCCGTCAACATCATATATTCTACTTCCGTGTGCTCTATCTATAAATATTGGATCTAATCCTACTGATTTAAACGCTCTAACTGGGCTATTAACCCCTCCAGGTATATATTCTATTGCTTCTTCATATATCTTTGATGACTTTTCGTTTTTCATAGTCATGTCCTCCTTAGTTTATATTTCGAATAGTTCTTCTACCATTTTCATATATTCTTCTCTTTTGCCTTTATCCTTAGTTTGCTTTAAATTTATTATCGGTTCTCTTATAAGTCTCTTTAGGGCAGAAGTCATCATCTTTTCAATAATTTTTTTCTCCCTATTATCAAGATTGATCTTTCTAAAAATATAATCTAATGTATCTTCTCTTATTTCATCGCATCTTTCATTCAAAGATTCTATCGTAGGATCTATATTAGTTGAGTCTAGCCACTCTACAAATTCATCTATACTTTCATTTATCATTCCTAAGCCAATATTAGCTAACTCTTTTCTCTTTTGATCATTCTTATCATGTATTTGTTTTAAATCATCTATATCATAGAGTTCTACATTCTCTAACTTATTTATATCTGGATCTATATCTCTAGGAAGAGCTATATCCATCATATATATTTTTCTTTCAATCTTTGGCATTTCATCTGCCTTTATTATAATATGTGGAGATGCCGTTGCGCTTATTACCATATCAACATCATTTAACACTTTATATCTATCGTTATATTGTATAGGTACAATATTTTTATAATCATTTTCTATCTCTTTTATTTTCCCATGACTACGATTTGAAACATATATGGTATTAACTTTTCCTTCTTCTAAATGTTTCATTGTCAACTTACTCATCTTACCAATTCCTATAACTAGTGCATTTTTCCCCTCTAAATTGCCTAGTTTTTCTTCTAAGAATCTAACCCCTATGTAACTTATTGATAATGGCTGTTGTGATATTTTAGTTTTGGTTTTTATATCTTTAGAAACTGTGATAGCTTCCCTGAATAGCTTGTTGAATTTTTTCTTACTAGCTCCTAATTGCATAGAAAATTCATGTGCATCTCTGACTTGACCTAATATTTGATCTTCACCTAACACTATAGAATCTAAACCTGCAGAAACTTTGTATATATGCTCTATAGCATCTCTATCTTTTTTAGTGAATAAATACTGTTTAACTCCAGGTAAATTGAAAAATGATTCATAAAACTCTTCTACAATTTTTATTTTGTTTTCAATATTTTTTGATTGAATATATATTTCACTTCTATTACATGTAGATAGTATTATAATTTCTTCTATTTCTTTGTCTAATAAATAATTTATAGCTTCTATTTTTTGTATATCTGTAAAAGAAACTTTTTCTCTTATCTCTATGGGAGCTACATTATGATTAACTCCTATCACCCCTATATTCATAGACAACCTCCAAATCGTATGTAATATTTCTGTTCACTCTTTATAGTATACAACTACATGCATAATTTGTAAATTTTCATATAAATATATTTTTGAACGCAAAAAAAAGATTACGTGGCTACGTCTTACTCTCCCAGGAGGTCGCCCTCCAAGTACCATCAGCGCTAAAGAGCTTAACTTCTGTGTTCGGTATGGGAACAGGTGTATCCTCTTTGCTATAATAACCACATAAT
Organism: Romboutsia sp. 1001216sp1; assembly: GCF_039841805.1. Lineage (NCBI taxonomy): Bacteria > Bacillati > Bacillota > Clostridia > Peptostreptococcales > Peptostreptococcaceae > Romboutsia > Romboutsia sp. 1001216sp1. Next base: position 134 of record NZ_JBDPHA010000023.1, on the reverse strand, counting down.
CTTTATCTTTTAGAGTTAATACTCTGAAAACTGTATATCATTTAGTTAATGATTTTTGGTCAAGTCCTCGACCTATTAGTATCGATAAGCTAAATACATTACTGCACTTACACCTTCGACCTATCAACCAGGTA
>NZ_JBDPHA010000022.1:0-25226 GCF_039841805.1 Romboutsia sp. 1001216sp1 | reverse complement strand
TACCTGGTTGATAGGTCGAAGGTGTAAGTGCAGTAATGTATTTAGCTTATTGATACTAATAGGTCGAGGACTTGACCTCATTTAAATGATGAATCTAAATGGTATACAGTTTTGAAAGTACTAATAAAACTAAATATGCGGGTGTAGCTCAATGGTAGAGTTCCGGCCTTCCAAGCCGGCTGTGAGGGTTCGATCCCCTTCACCCGCTCCAGATAAAGATTATGTGGTTATTATAGCAAAGAGGATACACCTGTTCCCATACCGAACACAGAAGTTAAGCTCTTTAGCGCTGATGGTACTTGGGGGGCGACCTCCTGGGAGAGTAAGACGTAGCCACGTAATCTTTTTTGTTGTATTTGAAATTATTCACATTTTAACTTCATTTTATATATAATAAAATAAAGTATATGGGGTGAGTATGTGAAAAATACATTTGACCTGGGAGAAAAACTATTTTTTAATACTTTAATTATATGTATAATATCATTTATATACTTTAAGATAATTGAGATTGAATCGAGTAACTTAATCATAGAAATTTTATTTGCATTATTCTTTTTTCTTATAAATTTTTATTATGGATATAAATATAGCTTGAAACTTAAAGAATCTTTAATAGTGGGATCAATGGGAGCAGGTTTAGGAATTTTTTTATCATTTTTTTCTTTATGTGCACATTTTTTAATAGAAGGTAGTAATAGCTCTATATTGTTTTCAGTATTATATTTATCTCCAATTCAGTCTATTTCAAATTATTTGAGTGGATACAACAGTATAGTAAATATATTTATAATTATAATTATAAATATATTTTTAGTTGTTATTGGTGGACAATTAAGAAATATTACAAATAAATTTTTAAATAATTTTAAATAGATTATATTTAAAAAATAAAAGAAGCGGCTATTTGGTTGCTTCTTTTATTTTTAGGATTAAAAAAATAGTATGTAGCTTTAAGTAAACATTTTAATGGAGGAATTAAAAATCTCTAATATGATATAATTAAAATACAAAATAGTTTAAAGAAAGGGTTTATATGAGGTACATATATAGAAATTTAAATAATAAAGATAAAGAGAGCAAAATAGTTAGTTTATATAATGAAATATTAAAAAAATGTAAAAATAAATCTTCGAAAATAATGATTCTAGTTCCTAATAATCTAACTAAATTAAAATATGAGAAGAAGATTAATATAGATTATTGTGAAAAACTAAATATAATATCATATACTAATTTTATTAAAGGAGAGCTCATAAAATTTTGGCCAATAGTGTTAGAAAATAATAATGAGATAAAAGAACATCACATAAGACCTAAATTTATAAATAATACTTTGACAGACTATATAATAGGGGAAAAGGTAAAAATTAAAAGAGAAAAAGAAGGATACTTTGAAGATATTATAAGCACCAATAAATCTATAACTTCAAGTATAAGTACTAATATAAATAAGGCTACATTAAGTAAATTAGAATTTGAGAGCATAGGAGAAAAAATTTATTTGTCTAAGAAAAATAAAGATAATATAAATAAATTTTCTTATAGTGAAATGAACGAAATAATAATGGATTACACTAGCATGTTATTAAATAAAGGTATGTTAGATAATTCACTGAGTGTATATGTATATAATAAATATCTTTTAAAAAATGATTTATACAAAGAATATTTAAGAAAAAAAATAAAATATTTAATTGTAGAAAGTTTAGAAAGTGTATCTGTAGCAGAAATCGAATTTATAAAAGAGATACAAGAAAATGCTATAGATTCATATACATTTTTTAATGAAAAAAGAGATTTTTCAGTTTTTAATAATATAGATATTAAGTTTATAGAAGGATATATAGAAAATGAATATGAAGAAGAAAAGCTTAACAAAAAAGGAGAGGTTTCTATAGATGATTTACCAGTAAGTGTTGAACTAAATGAATCTAGTCAGCTATATAGCGAGATGATAGAAGTAGTTTTAAAGAAAATTAAAGAGTTAATACTATCAGGAGTAAAAGCACAAGATATAGCTATAATTTCTCCTATAAACAATACAATATTAGACTTTCAAATGACTAATAAATTGAAAATTAATAATATCGATATATTTAGCACTAAAAAAGATAAAAAGTTAATAGATTATCCTTATGCTAATGCACTTATAGTGGCTCTTAGCATTTTTAATGGTAGCCAAAATTCCATAAGAGAAGAAGACTATATAAATTTTATAGAAACTATATTAGATGTCAATAAGATACAAGCATTAAAAATATATAAAAATAAGTATGAAGAAGAAAAATTTAAAGAAATATTAAATTATATAGAAGATAAAAGGAATGAGAAACTTAAAATAGGTGAGTTTCTAATTAAATTTTATATAGATAAAATGCTAAATCTTAAGTTTGGAAAAGAAAATATTCATATTTGTAAAAAGATAATATATGAATGTGAGACATTTACAGAAAACATAGAGTTATTGAATATAAATGAGGATAAAGAAAAGTTATTTATAAAAGCACTTAAAACTACAATAAATGACTATTATCAATCTTCAGAATTAGAAGATTTGAGTAATATAGATAAAGTATTATTAACCACTCCATATACATATATATCATCAAGAGTAAATAGACCAATACATATATGGCTAGATGTAGGTAGCAATGGGTGGAATATGAAGATAGAAAAGGATATAAGTAATTTGATAGTTCTTAGAAAATCTTTTGAAGAAGGTAGAATATATACAGATAAAATGGAAGAAGATTATAAGAAGTATTATTTATACAATACTATATATAATTTACTAATTAATACTAAAGAAGTATATGCATATAAAAGTGAATACACAGTAAATGGGTATATACAAGAAAGTATATTATATAGCATACTACTTAAGATGTTAGATAAGGGGGAAAACTCTTATGAATAATATAAATTATAGACAAGATCAATTACCAATAATAGCCTATGAAGGTGGAACTATGGCGGTACCAGCAGTACCAGGAGCCGGAAAAACTTTTATAGTTACCAATTTAGTAGCAAAGTTACTAAGTGAAAAAAAACATGATAAATCTAAAATACTAATATTAACTTATATGAATAGTGCAGTAAATAACTTCAAAGGAAGAATAAAAGCAATATTAAAAGAGAATGACATAAAAGAAGAAAATTCTTATGAAGTTATGACAATACATAGTTTAGCTGTAAAAATAATAAAAGAAAAACCAGAAGTAGTTATGTTGAGTGAAGAATTTAACATAGCAGATGATTTACAAAAAACTATAATACTAAATGAATGCATAAATAATTTTAAGATAAATGGTGGGGAAAGGGCATTTAGATGGTTCCTAAAAGAGCAAAAGGATGATAAATGGAATGATATAATGCTTGAAGCTTGGGAGAGAGGATTTTTTGACTTAGTAGTAAATGCAATAAGTGACTTAAAATATAAGGAATTATCACCACAAGAGCTAGAGGGGATATTATCTAATGGGCATAGAGGAATATTAAAATTAATACTTCCTATATATAAAGAATATGATAAAAAATTAAAACAAAATGGCCTACTTGATTATGATGATATATTAATTCTTGCATATAAAGCATTAAATTTTGATGAGAATTTAAGAATAAAATTTCAGAATAGATATAAGTACATATTTGAAGATGAATGCCAAGATTCCAATGAGATACAGGGTAAAATTATAAAAATGATATGTAGAGATAATGAAAATTTAGTTAGAGTTGGGGATATAAACCAAAGTATAACTGGAACTTTTTCATCATCAGACCCTAAATTCTTTAAGGAGTTTATATCTCAGGCAGATAGTTGCTATAGAATGGACATGTCTAATAGAAGTTCAAAGGATATATTAGATTTAGCAAATAAACTAGTAAAGTATGTAACAAAGGAATTTAGGCAAGAGGAATGTAGAGATGCTTTAGAGGATATGGAAATAAAAACTGTTCCAAGTGGTATGGGATATAAGGAAAATCCTAAACCAGATATATACAGTATAAATGTTAAAAAATATGAGACATGGAATGATGAGTTGACAAAAACCGTAGCATACACAAAAGGAATAAAAAGAAAGTATCCGGATAAAAGTATAGGAATATTGGTACCTTTTAATGATCATATAACGCAAATTGCTAAGATTCTGATTGATGAAAATATGGAGTTTGAAGAGTTAGGACCTAATTCTCTAAATAAAAGAAAGATCATAAACAAACTGTCATATATAATAGACTTTATAATAAATTGTGATGATATAAATAAACTAATAAATGCCTTAGATAAAGTATTTGTAAAAACAGATAATGAAAAAGGGAAGGAAGATTTACTAGATGTATTAAAAAAATATAGCACAGAAGAGATAATATACAATGAAGAAATAACAAATAATATAATAATAGATACAAATACAGAGTTATACCAAACATTTATACAAGGAATAAATATTCTTAAAAGTATATTAGAATATCCTATAACAAGATTAGATGTGCTTTTATTATTTATAGGGGATGAACTTAATTTAGGGAAAGAAGATAGAGCAATAATAGATTATCTGGCATTTTATATAAAATTTTTAAGCTTAGATAACCCAGATATAAGTTTAATAGATGTATATAACCTTTTAATAGATAGTAAAAATAAGGTATTTAATCATATAATAGAAGTGGTATATGAAATGAATGGATATGAGCCACAACCAGGAAGTATAACTATATGTAACTATCATAAATCAAAAGGTTTAGAGTGGGATTGTGTTTTTATGTTAGGGCTTACAGAGTTTAATTTCCCTGATAATACAAATCAAAAGTTTCAAAGTGATAAATGGTATTTAAAAGATAAGTACAAAAATCCAGTGGCTATTGTAAAAAGTGAAATTGAATGTATATTAACTGGTGATATACCTACTAATTATATATATAAGAGTAAAATAGATTTAATAAATGAAAAGATAAGACTATTATATGTTGGAATTACTAGAGCTAAAGAAATGTTAATATTATCAACAAGTCTTTATAAAGATAAGAATGATGTAGGAAAAAGAAATAAAGAACAAAAGCCTTCTTTATATATAAATGAACTTGAGAAGTATATAAATATGAGAAAAAAGGAGGTAAATATAAATGAATAGTTGTCTAAAAAACTTTAGATACAGCCAAAATTCTATAAATACGTATAAATCATGTCCATTAAAATTTAAGTATAAGTACATTGATAGAATTAATTGGAAATACGATGATATAGAACATAGAGAGTACTACGAAAGTTTGAAAACAGGTACAGATTTTCACTTATTATGTGAAAGATATTTTAGTAATATACCTTTAGGAATAAATTCTAGTACCAATACAGATTTTCAAAGATGGATGGATAAAGTAAAAAAACTAGTTCCAATCAAGGAAGGTTATTTATACTTACCAGAGTATGAAGTAATGTTTAATTTAGATAGAAATATAATACAAGCTAAGTATGATTTAATAATAATCAAAGATAATAAAATTGAAATATGGGATTGGAAAACAGAAAATAAAAAATTTAATTATAAAAATGTAGAAAGTAGAATACAAACTATTGTATATATGCTTTTAGCAAAAGAAGTAATTCCCAATTTATTAGATAAAGATATAGATACACAAAATATAAGTATGAAATACTATCAACCAGAGTTTGATGATAATTGTGTATCTATATCTTATAATAATGAAAAACATAAACAAAATAAAAATAAGGTGTTATCATATATAGATTATATAAAAAACACCAACTATAACAAAGAAGACAAAGAATATAAATATGAGTTAGTAAAAAACAAAAAACACTGCAAATACTGTGAATTTAATAAATTATGTAATAATGAGGAAGTAGACAGAAGTGTTTTTGAGGAGGATATTTATGAGTGTTAAGTTTGTATTAGGTAGAGGCGGAAGTGGTAAATCGACCTATATACTAGATGAGATAAAAAATAGAGTTAAAGATAATGAAATAACACCTGTAATACTTTTAGTTCCAGAACAATATACATTTGAAATGGAAAAAAGAATGAGTAAGCTCTTCTTAGGAGAAGAAAAAGACAAGTTTTTAAGGTCTAGGGTATTAAGTTTTAAAACTATGAGTAGCATAGTTTTTTCTTACGTTGGAGGATTAACTGATGTTAACATAAATTCTAGTGGCAATGCTATGATGACTTATAAAGCAATAGAAAGTGTAAGTAAAGAATTAAATATATTTTCTAAATCATCATCTCAATCAGGATTTGTAAGTTCTATAAGTGAGATAATATCTGAGTTAAAACAGTATAACATAAGTTATGAGATGTTAGAAAATATATCTGGCGAAGTAGAAAGTGAAACTTTAAGTTTAAAATTAAAAGATATAAGTAGGATATATAAAGAATTCGAAGAAAAACTACATGAAAATTATATAGACACTCAAGACATGCTAAAATCATTAGCAGAAAAATTACCAGTATGTGATTATTTTAAGGATGCATATATTTATATAGATGAATTTACTGGATTTACACCTAATCAGTATAGGGTATTAAGTAGTTTATTTAAGCAGGCTAAGGAAGTATGTATATCTTTAACAGTGGATAACCCAGGTAATATTTCATACAATAAAACAGATGCTTTTTCTAGAACAAAGTTTACATATCAAAAGCTAATAAAATTATGTAACGAAGAGGGAGTAAAGTTGCTTCCTGATATAAAGCTAAATAATAATATTATACCAAGACTTAAAGATAGCAAAGAACTTCAGCACTTAGAAAGGTACTATAACTCGTATCCATATAAAGTGTATGAAGAGTCAACTAATAATATAAAGATAAAAGAATTTAGCAACTTATACTCTGAAGTTGAAGAAATAGCAAAGGAAATAGTACATTTAGTTAGAGATAAAGGGGTTAGATATAGAGATATAACTATAGCTACAAGAGACTTAAATAAATATGACTTTTTAGTAAGCTCTGTATTTAATGAATATAAAATACCTAATTTTATAGATAAAAAAAGAGAAGCTAAAACAAATCCAATAATAGTACTTATAATATCTATATTAGAAATGAAAAGTAAAAGATATAATTATGAGACTATGTTTAGATACTTAAAAAGTGGACTTGTAGGGATATCTAACGAAGAAATTAGTATGTTAGAAAATTATGTATTAGCAAATGGTATAAAAGGTAAAAAATGGTTTGAGGATAAATGGGAGTATAGAATAAATCACAATATTTCTTCAGAAGAAAAAGAAGAGGAAATAGAAATACGAGAAAAGGTTAATGAAATAAAGGAAAGAGTCTTAACTCCAATAATACATCTACAAGATAAATTAAAAGGTAAGAATAATGCAAAAGACATATGTAAGTATATATATGAATTCTTGTTAGAAATAAATATGCCAACAACTATAGAAAATTTAATAATGAAATTTAAAGGTAAAGGAGAATTAGATATAGCTAATCAATATTCTCAGGTTTGGAACATAGTTGTAGATATATTTGACCAAATTGTTGAGATAATGGGAGATGAAAAAATATCTTTAGATAAATTTATAAAATTAATAAGTCTAGGATTTGATGAATATGAACTTGGATTAGTTCCTCCAAGTATAGATCAAGTACTTGTAAGTAGTGTGGATAAAATGAAAAATCCAAATACAAAGTATCTATATTTAATAGGGACTACAGATGGTACATTCCCATTAATAGCAAAGGATAATGGGCTTTTAAATGATAGTGACAGAGAAAACTTAGGGCAAAAAGGTGTAGAGGTTGATATAGATAGTAAAACTAAAACATTTGAAGAACAATTTTTAGTTTATAAAGCACTTACATCAAGTAGCCAAAATCTAATAGTTACCTATCCTATAGCAGACCATGAAGGAAAAACTATAAGACCATCAGTAATAGTATCAAGACTTAAAAAGCTATTTCCTAATATAGATAGTAAAAGTTATTTATTAGAAGAAGAAGCTAAAACAGATGAAGATATCTTAAATAGAATAACTGTAAAATCTCCAACTTTTAATGAACTTATAAAAGAGATAAAAGAGTTTGACGATGGAAAAGATATAAATAATTTATGGTTAGATGTATATAGATACTATGCAAGTGATAGTGAATACAAAAATATAACTAATAAGGTTATAAGTGGACTTACATATACTAATCAAGTTCAAAAAGTAGAAGAAGAAAAAATAAGAACACTATATGATAAAAATTTAAGTGTATCTAGGTTAGAAAAGTATGCAGAGTGTCCATTTGCTTACTTTATACAGTATGGTCTTAAAGCTAAAGAAAGAAAAGAATATTCTTTTACAGCACCAGATTTAGGGAATTTTATACATAAAATATTAGATAATTTCTCAAAACAGTTAGTAAAAGATAATCTACATTGGGCAGATATAGATATAAACTATATAACAGAAAAAGTAGAAAAAATAGTTGAAGAAATAGTAGGTAAGATACCTGGATACATACTAGAGAGTTCTCAAAGATATAAGTATCTTACTCTTAGATTACAAAATATGCTTATATCAGCTATAAGTATAATAAGTGAACAAATAAAAATTGGTTCATTTGAGCCTACAGATTATGAAGTGAATTTTGGAACTAAAGGTAAGTATCCACCTATAAAAATAGTTTTACAAAATGGAGAAGAAATAAAACTAAGAGGACAAATAGATAGAATAGATGAATTTGAGAACGAAGAAGGTAAATATATACGAATAGTTGATTACAAATCTGGTAAAAAGGATTTAAGCTTAACAGATGTATATTATGGGCTTCAATTACAACTATTAGTTTATCTAGATGCAATATTAGAAAGTGGGAAATCTAAGGGACAGAATATAAATCCAGCAGCGATTCTTTATTCCAGAATAGATGACCCAATAGCAAAATTTGATGAAGATAAAGAAGAAGAAACTATAAGAGAAGAAATACTTAAAGAGTTAAAAATGCAAGGTTTACTTATAAAAGATTCTAATATAATCAAAGAAATGGATAAGACACTAGCAAATGGAGAAAGAACAACATCTTTAGTTATACCTGCAAACTTTAACAAAGATGGTACTTTAGGTAGATATACAAAAGGTGTTACTAATGAAGAATTTGAGGTTATTAGAAAATATGTAAAGGACTTGATAAAATATTTATGCGAAGATATGTTAAGTGGAAATATAAGTATATCTCCATATAAACATAAAGATAGAAATTCTTGTATATACTGCAATTACTCAGCTATTTGCCAGTTTGATACAACATTAAAAGATAATAAATATAAAATAATAAACAAAAAGAGTAATGACGAGATAATAAACACAATGAGAGGAGGAGTTAAGTAATGAGTTCTCCTAAATGGACAAAAGAGCAACAAGCAGTTATAGATAGTAGAGATTGTAATTTATTAGTAGCAGCAGCAGCAGGTTCGGGAAAAACTGCTGTACTAGTTGAACGTATAATTCAAATGATAACTGATAAAGAAAATCCTATAGATATAGATAAGTTACTAGTAGTTACGTTTACTAATGCAGCTGCATCTGAGATGAGAGAGAGAATAGGTGATGCGATAGGTAAGGCATTAGACAAAGATCCAGAAAATAAGCATTTACAAAATCAGTTAGTGCTTTTAAATAAAGCTAGTATAACAACAATACATTCATTCTGTTTAGAAGTTATAAAGTCTAACTTCCATAAAATAAACTTAGACCCTAACTTTAGGATAGGTGACACAACAGAGTGTGCACTATTAAAGCAAGAGGCCATAGAAGAAGTATTCGAACGACTTTATATAGATAGAGATGAAGGATTTTTAAATTTAGTAGAAAGTTATGCAGAGAGAAGAGGAGATAATAATCTTCAAAATATAATACTAGGTGTATATAACTTTGCCATGGCATCACCAGATCCTAAAGAGTGGTTAGAATTTTCAGCAGAACAATTTAATATAGATGGTGAATTTGATTTCTCAACATCTATATGGGCAAAAGCTATACTAGATACAGTAAAGATAGAGATAAGTGGTATGGAAACTAGTATGAAAAAGGCCTTAGAAGAGTTAGAAGGTATTGTTGAGTTAGAAACATACACAGAAAAATTTAAAACAGATTACAGTAGTATAAAAAGAATATTAGATGCTTGCAACTTATCATGGGATGAAGCTTATAGTAGCATATCAAATATAAAATTTGAAAACTACGTAAAAGGTGTGAAAAGGCTTGGAAAAGATACCCCAAGTTATATAAAAGACATAAAAAGTAAGGCTGATGATATAAGAAAAAAAGTTAAAAAGTCAGTAGAAAGCATAAAAGATTCAACCTTTAATAGAGAAAAAGAAGACATAAATTATGAGATAAAGTACATTTATAAAGTAGCAAAATCTATATCAGATATAGTCATACAATTTGAAGATGCTTATGACAATAAAAAAAGAGAAAAGGGAATAATAGACTTTAATGATATAGAACATTTTGCGTTAAATATATTAGTTCAAAAAGATGATAAAGGTGAAAATATACCTTCAGATATAGCACTTTCCTATAGGGAAAAGTTCTATGAAATATTTATAGATGAATACCAAGATAGTAACTTTGTGCAAGAGGTACTTCTTTCAAATATAGCAAAAATTAAAACCCCAAATAGATTTATGGTTGGGGATGTAAAACAAAGTATATATAGATTTAGACAAGCAAAACCAGAAATATTCTTACAAAAGTATGCTGACTATGATACAGAAAAAGGTTCACTATATAGAAAAATAATGCTTTATAAAAACTTTAGAAGTAGGGAAGAAGTTGTAGATAGTGCAAATTATATATTTGAGAATGTAATGAGCGAAAATATAGGTGAAATAAATTATACAGAAGAAGAACGATTAAACTTAGGTGCTATATTTAAAGAAAATACTAATGAAGATGTAGTAGTAGGAGGTCCTACAGAAATACATTTAATGGAGAAAGCATCTAGAAAGGATGATTCTGAGACTAAAGAAAATGAAAGTTCAGAAGAAGAGGAAGAAATAGATAATATACAACTTGAGGCTAGAATGGTTGGAAATATAATAAAAGGCTTAATGTCACCAAATGAAGAGGGAAAAATTCAAATGGTTTATGACAAAAAGCTAGATGATTATAGGCCTGTACAGTTTAAAGATATAGTTATCTTACTAAGAGCTACATCAGCTTGGGCTCCAGTATTTGCAGATGAACTTATGAATATGGATATACCAACTTATGCAGATATAGGGGTAGGGTATTTTGACACTATAGAAATAAAAACTATAATGAGTTTACTTCAAATTATTGATAATCCTATGCAAGATATACCTCTGCTTGCAGTGCTAAAATCACCTATATGTGGATTTACACCAGAAGAACTTATAGACATAAGAGTAGAAGAACATAATAAAAGTTTTTATGAAGCTTTAGAGGAATATAGTAATCATGAAGATGAAAAGGCATTAAAGTGTATTGAATTTATAGAAAAACTAAAAGACTATAAGGAAAAATCCCTATATATGAGCACAGACGAATTTTTATGGTATCTGTACACTAACACAGGATATTATGCATACGTAGGTGCTTTACCTGGAGGATCTCAAAGACAAGCAAACTTAAAGATATTATTTGAAAGGGCAAAGCAATTTGAAGAAACAAGTTTTAAAGGTATATTTAGTTTTATAAATTTTGTAGCTAAGCTTAAAAAATCAAATACTGATATGGGAAGTGCTAAAACTCTTGGGGAAAATGCAGACGTTGTAAGAATAATGAGTATACATAAAAGTAAGGGGCTAGAGTTCCCTGTTGTAATATGTTCTGGTATGGGGAAAAACTTCAATACTCAAGATTTTAAAAATGATATATTATATCATCATGAACTAGGATACGGTCCTCAAATAGTAGATTATGAAAGAAAAATATCTTATCCAAGTATAGCTAAAGAGGCATTAAAAAGTAAAATTAATGTAGAAAATTTATCTGAGGAAATGAGGGTACTTTACGTAGCATTTACAAGACCTAAAGAAAAGCTTATAATAACAGGTTCAACGAGAAACATTGAGAAATCTTTACAAACATGGGCAAATGGAGTAGAGGGAAATAAAGCAATATCACAGTATAAGGTACTAAAAGGTAAAAGTTACTTAGATTGGATAATGCCATCAGTATTAAAGCATAAAGATTTAGAAGAATTAAGAGACTTTGCTAATATAGATATAGAATATATAGACAATCATAATTCAAAGTGGGTATCTAATATATGGTATAAAGAAGATGTCACTTTAACTCAAAATGAAGAAGAGGAAGAAAAGAGCATAAGAGAGATAATAGACAGTCTAGATGTAGAAAATCCTGATACAGAGTATTTTAGTATAATAAAAGAAAAATTAGATTTTAAATATCCCTATGAAGCATGTGTAACAAAACCTGCGAGTATATCTGTAACTGAAATCAAAAAAATACAAAATGCTCATGAAGAAGATTTTTCTCAAGAAGTATTTAGTAATCAAATAACTCTCAAAAAACCTATATTTATGCAAGAGGAAGAAGATATAGAAAAGATAACTGGCGCAGAGAGGGGTACTATAGTTCATTTAGTTATGCAGATAATAGACTTTAATAAGATATATACTATTGATGATATAAAAGAGCAAATAAGTAGGTTTATTAAAAAGGGAATAATAACTGAAAAGCAGTCTAGAGTAGTTAATCCATTTAAGATATATAAATTCTTTAAATCTCATATAGGACAAAGAATGTTAAAGTCATCATTTATTAAAAGAGAACAGGCCATATATGCTCAAATCAAACTTAAAGATGTGTATATATATGAAGATTTAGCAACTGAAGGAAATGTACAAGACTTTGATGAAGAAAGCATAATGCTAAGGGGTATAATTGATGCATACTTTGAAGAAGATGATAAGATTGTTATAGTTGACTATAAAACTGATTTTGTAAATGACGAAAATAAAAATGAAGTAATAAGTAGGTACAAAAAACAATTAGATTTATATTCTGAAGTGGTAGAAAAATTAACAGGAAAAGAAGTCAAAGAGAGGTACATATATCTATTCGGAATAGATGAAGATGTTAGTATATAAATAAAAACTTAATATAATTAAACTTTAAATATAAAAAATGAAGGTACTAAGCTAAGTATCTTCATTTTTTATATTTATAACTAGTGATAATAAAAGAATAATTAACATAGTATGAAAATAAGCGAGTGAAATTTTCATAAGGAAGTGATACTTTGAGCTTGTTAAGACCAACTTATGTACAGATAAATCTAGATAATATAAAACATAATTTGCAGGAAATAAAAAAATATACCAAAAATAGTACTAAAATAGGCGTAGTATTAAAGTCAAATGCATATGGGCATGGTTCTATAGAAATAGCTAAACTATTATGTAGAGAAGGTATTGATTACTTATGTGTAGCAACACTTAGTGAAGCTCTAGAATTTAGAAGAGAAAACATTAAATCTCCTATTTTAGTTATGGGATATATTCCAAATGAACATATAGAATTAGCAGTTGAAAATAATATAACTATAACTGTAATTAAAGAAGAACAAGGAAAAATTATAAACAACATATGTAGTAAAATAAACAAAATAGGAAAAGTTCATATAAAGTTAGATACAGGATTTAATAGATTAGGACTTAAGGTAAATCAAAATACATTTCAAGAAATATATAGTTTATTATTATTAAAGAATTTATATATTGAGGGTATTTTTTCACATCTAGCACTTAGAGATGAAAAATCAGATTATATTCAATTTAATATATTTAAAAAGACTATAAATGAATTAGAAAAAATTAAGACGATACCTATAAAGCATATTTGTGATAGTATAGGGTTTGTTTCATATAAGGATTTTCATATGGATATGGTGAGGATAGGTGCAAGTATATATGGATACAACAATAGAGACTCTTCCTTACAGCTAAAGCCTGCTATAACATTCAAGTCAAAGATAATTCAGGTTAAAGAGGTTAGAGGTGGTGAGGCTATAGGATATGATTATTCGTATGTAGCAAATAAAAATATTAAAATAGGAATTATACCTTGTGGATATGGAGATGGGATACCAAGAAGTTTATCAAATAAAGGGTATGTAGATATAAATAATAAAAGATGTAACATAATAGGTAAAATATGTATGGATCACCTTGTAATAGACATTAGTTATTTAGATAAATGTGATTACGATGCAGATGTAGTATTTTATGGAGAAAATGGCCCTACACTTTTAGAAATAGCAAATTTGATAGATACAAATAGAAATGAATTATTAAGCTTAATATCTAGAAGGGTAGATAGAGTATATATTGAGAATGGAGAAATTAAAAAAATTTTAAACTATATATACTAAGGGGGAAAATTATGCTATTTCCAGAAAAACTAAAAAAAGGAGATACAATTGGAGTTATAGCACCAGCAAGTCCATCTAAATCTAAAACAAAAAAATTACTAACTTATGAATTAGAAAAAATAGAGCAAGAATTAAATAAATTAGGGTATAAAGTCAAATTTGGAAAGACTTGTTATCTAAGATATAAGGGGTATTTAGCAGGTGAAGATGAGTTTAGAGTAAAGGACATAGAAAATATGTTTTTAGATAAAGACGTAAATGGTATACTTTGTCTAAGAGGTGGATATGGAACACTTAGAATAATTGATAAAATAAACTACAACATTATAAAAGAGAATCCTAAGGTATTTATAGGGTATTCTGATATAACAGCACTTCATATAGCCTTTAATCAAATAGCGAACTTAGTTACCTACCATGGAATTATGGGATTAAATTTTTTACACTATGATAAATATACTTTTGATTCCTTCTCAAATATATTATCAATGGAAGATGAAATTATTATAAAAAACCCAGAAGACGAAGAATTACATACTTTAGTACAAGGAAAAGCTAATGGGATTACAGTAGGAGGAAATCTAGCTGTAATAATTAGCACCCTTGGAACAAGATATGAAATTGATACAAAAAATAAAATTTTATTTATTGAAGAAATAGGAGAAAATATATATAAGATAGATAGAATGCTTACACAATTAGAACTTAGCAATAAGTTAAATGACTGTTGTGGGATAATATTTGGAGACTTTAAAAAGTGTAGAAAAGATAATGAAGATGATTATGATTTATATGAATTATTATTTGAAAAGATTAAAAAATATAATAAACCATGCTTATGTAATCTAAAGGTAGGTCATTGTACATCATCAAATAGTATTTTACTAGGGGGAAATTGCTACTTAGATGCTACCAATAAATCTATAAAATTTGTAAAATAATAATATCTATTAATAAAAATAACATAAAAGGAAGATGTTTAGACATCTTCCTTTTATGTTATAATCAAACTATTAAAATATATAAGTAAATCATATTATTTAGGAGGATAAAATGAGATTTATTCATACATCAGATTGGCATCTAGGAAAAAGCTTAGAAGGTCACTCAAGATTGGAAGAACAAACCAAATTCTGTGAAGAATTTATACAGATAGTGGATGATAATAATATAGATATGGTTATAATAGCAGGAGATATATATGACACATCAAATCCACCTGCACAAGCTGAAAAATTATTCTATAAAACAATATCAAGATTATCAGACAATGGAAAAAGATGTGTATTAATAATAAGCGGTAATCATGATAATCCAGAAAGACTACAAGCATCAAGCCCTCTTGCGCATGAGCAGGGGATAATAATACTTGGAAACCCTCTAAGTAAAACAGAAGTATCAAAGTATAAAAACTTTGAGATATTAGAAGCGAAAGAGGGATGTATAAAACTTAATATAAATAATGAGAGGGTTGCTGTTATAACACTACCATATCCAAGTGAAAAGAGGCTTAATGAAGTAATACTTCAAAATGATGAAGATAAAGAAAGGCAAATAACATATTCTCAAAGAGTTGGTGAGTTATTTAAAGAATTAGAAGAAAATTTTGAAGATGATTCAATAAATTTAGCTGTATCTCACCTTTTTGTTGTTGGTGGAGAAGAAACAGAATCTGAAAGACCAATACAACTTGGAGGAAGCTTATTAGTAGAGAAAAAAGACTTACCTCAAAAGGCTGATTATATAGCTTTAGGACATTTACATAAAATGCAAAAATCTTCACAAAGGTTAAATGCATACTACTCAGGATCTCCTATACAATATAGCAAAGATGAAAGATCATATACTAAAGGATGCTATATAGTTGATATAAATAAATATAAAGAAATAACAGTAGAAAAAAAATACTTTAAAAACTATAAACCTATAGAGGTATTTAAATGCAATGGAATAGAAGATGCATTAGAAGTATGCGAAAAAAATAAAGACAGAGATATATGGTCTTATTTTGAAATAAAAACAGATGAAGTTATATCACAGTCTAACATAAAAAAAATGAAAGATACATTAAAAGATATAATAGAAATAAAACCAATAATAGCATCAAAAGAATATAATGAAGAAATAGACGTAAAAGAAAAATCTATGGGAGAATTATTCAAGGAATTCTATGAATTTAGTAGAGGAGTAGAACCTAAAGGAGAGCTTATGGATTTATTCTTAGATATAATAAATGAAGAAGGTGAAGCTAAAGATGAGACCTATTAGATTAGAGTTAAGTGGTTTAAATAGTTATATAGATAAATCAGTTGTAGATTTTGAAAAACTAACTGATAGAGGTTTATTTGGTATTTTTGGTAAAACTGGAAGTGGTAAGTCAACTATATTAGATGCAATGACAATAGCTATGTATGGAAGTATACCTAGAAATACTAAAGAATTTATAAATAGTAGCTGCGATAAAGCAATAATATCTTATGAATTTGAAATCGGGAGTAAAAACGCAAAGAGAAGGTATAAAGTAGATAGAACTATAGTTAGAACTAATACAGGTACTAAAACTTCATATGCAAGATTAATAGAGATGTATGAGGATGAAAGTGAAAAAGTATTAGCAGATAAAGTTGGAGAAGTAAATAATAAAATCGCTGAAATTGTAGGATTAACAGCTAATGATTTTATGAGATCAGTAGTGCTTCCACAAGGTAAGTTTAATGATTTCTTAAAGCTAGCAGGTGCGGATAGAAGGGACATGCTAGAGAGAATATTTAATCTTGAAAAATACGGAAGAGGATTAATAGATAAAGTTAAGAAAAGAAAAAACGTACAACAACAAGCTTTAAGAGATATAAATTCTAAGCTAAGTCAATATGATACTGTAAGTGAAGAAGTATATAATCAAGTACAAAAAGAGTTAGAAGAATTAAGATCATTAGAAATTAGTAAAAATAAAGATTTTGAAATAAACCAAAATAAATATAAAGAAGTTGAAGAAATATATGAAAAACAAGTAAAGTTAGAAAACTACAAGAAAAGAAAGCATGAGTTAGATTTAAAGCAAGAAGATATATCAAAAAAAGGAAGACAGCTTGAAGATGCATTAAATGCAGATAAGATTAATCCGTACATAAATGCTGTATTGGAGCTTGAGAAAAGGGTTAATGAAGATAGCCTAGAAAGTCAAAATTTAGAAAAGAAACTAGAATTGTTAAATAAAGAACTACTTATAACTAAAGCAAATTATGAGGAAGCATATAAAAATAAAAATGAAAATATGCCAAGACTATCTGAAGATAGAATCAAACTTCAAAATGCAATAGAATTAGAAGCGGAGTTAGTTGGTTTAGATTCTGAATTAAAAGATATAAAAGGCAAGGGTATAGGTTTAAATCAAGAAAAAGAGATACTTATAAAATTAAAAGAGGATTTAGAAAGCAAGAAAGAGATAGTAATAAATAACTTAAAAAGCTTAGAAGAGAAAATAAGTGAAATAAAGATAAGTGCTGATCTAAAACAGAAAATATTTTTAGCCTATGAGTATGAAAAAGAATATAATAAGCTTTCAGAAAGTAAGACTGTTAAAAATAATAGATTGAATGAAATAAATAAAAATCTAGATGAGATAAACTTAAAGTTAAGATATATTCAAAGGGATAAAGATTCTGTATTGAAAAAACTAACTGAATTAGAAGAACATTATGAAATTTTAATTAAAAAATCTCCAGGAACTAATGAAGAGATAGTTAATAAGACTGAATATATAGCAAACTTAAGAGTAAAGGCAGAATCTATAAAAGAAAATGAAATTAAAAAAGAAGATTTACATAATAACTTAAATAAAATACTAGAAAATAGACATCAGGTAGAAAGAGAATTACATACTTTAAATGATAAATTAGAGGTTAATCATACAAATATAACTTATCTAGAGAAAGAATTAGAAAAGCTAAAGTATTTAAATTTAGCAACAGAACTTAGAAAAGAATTAAAGGAAAATTCTCCATGTCCAGTATGTGGATCTAGAAATCATGAGCATGTAGATGATACAAACTATAATGAAAATATAGAGTTTACTAAGTCAAAAATAGAAAAATTAAAAGAAGATGAGTCTAATATAAAAGTAAAAATTGAAGAACTCAACAGAAAAAATAGCGAGTGTATATCAGTAGAAAAAATAATATTAAAGGAATTAGAAGAGGTAAAATCTAAAATAGGAGACTTAAGTTCTAATGAACTAATAAAGAAGGTAGAAGAAGAGTCTAAAAGGCTAGACATATTAAAAGTTAATCTACAAAATTGGAATAAGGATAAAGAGGAAAATGAAAGTAGTATAAATAAGGCTAGAGAAGAAAAAAACAAAATTGAAAAAGATGAACTAATACTACAAGAGAGTATAAACTCTTATAAGAAAAATATAATCGAATTAAAAGAAGAACTAGCAGCAGTTGAAGAAAACTATAAAACAACAAAAGAAAACTATTTAACACTAAAAGCAATAACTAAAATACAAGATTTAGAAGTGAAAGTAGAAGAGATAAATAATAATGAAAAAGCATTAGAAGATTTAAATAATGAATACTTAAAAATATCTAAGTCAAAAGAAGCAATGGAAAAAGATATAGTAAATTATCAAAATAACCTACATAAAATAGAGTTAGATTTAATTCAAGCTAGAGAAATTTATTCTGAAAAGAAAAAAGTGAGAGATGGAAAATACAATGAAATAATAGCAACAACAAAAGGTGAATCTCCAAAATTATTGTTAGAGAATCTAGAAAATAATATAAATAAGCTTATATCTAAAGAGGAAATGATAAAGGATAAATTAGAAGCTCAAAGGTTGGAATTTGAAAAAACTACATCTGACAAATCAAATATAGATGGAAGATTAAAGATAGCAAAAGAACAGTATAAAATACAAACAGATACTTTAAATAAATCATTAGATGAGTATAAATTTGAAAGTATATATGCTGTAAAAAGATCATTATTAGATAAAGAATACTTAAGAAAACTACATGATGAGATAACACAATATGAAGAAGAGCAAAAAGTATTAGGTATAAAGATAAATGATCTAGTTAAATCAATAGGTGATAGAAGAATAAATGAAAAGGACTTTAATGAATTAAAAGATAGTATTGATAACTTAAAAATAGAAATTAGTAGGATATCCCAAGATATAGGATCAAAGCAAACTATACTAAGTACCCTAAAAGAATCTTTAGACAAGATAAAAGATTTAAATAAAGAGTTAAAGGCAGTTCAACATAAAGTGGATTTATTAGATGATCTAGATAAGATTGTTCAAGGAAATAGATTTGTTGAGTATGTTGCTACTAATCAATTAAAATATATAGCACTTGAAGCATCTAATAGATTAGAGTCTATAACTAAGGGGAGATATGCATTAGAAATAGATTCAACATTAAACTTTGTAATGAGAGACAACTTTAATGGTGGTCAAAGAAGAAGTGTAGATACTTTATCTGGAGGAGAAACATTCTTAACATCACTATCATTAGCATTAGCATTATCATCTCAGATACAATTAAAGGGAAGTGCTCCCCTTGAATTTTTCTTCTTAGATGAAGGATTTGGATCTTTAGATAGTGAACTACTAGAAACTGTTATAGAATCACTGGAAAGACTACATCATGATAAACTTAGTGTTGGAATTATAACTCACGTTGAAGAGTTAAAAAATAGAGTTCCAATTAAGTTAATAGTATCTCCTAGTGAAGTTGGACAAGGATCTAAAGTAAAAATAGAATATAGTTAAAAAAAATTGGTGACTACATGGGGAGTATGTAGTCACCATATAAATATATATACTTATTAGGGGGAGAGATATATAATTTCCGCTCTCATTTATAATTATTGGCAAATTTTAAATTTATATTCAAAAAAAATAAAAAATAACCACCTAACCAGGGGGGGATTAGGTGGTTTAAAGAATATTTGGGGGAAAGAATTTTTTTATATCCGATCACTAAATTAGAATATTAACAGGAGTTTTGATATTTATAGTGTAAGAGAAACTCTTTTAATTTCTCTTACACTATAGTATATGCAAAAATATTAAAATGTGACATAAAAGTATAAAAATATGTAATTAATTTAAATATTTGTCTAAATTTAGCAAAGATTTAAATTCATCGAAACTAATCCTATCAATAAATGAACCTAGCCTTTGTTTTCCTTGTGCATTATTTTCATAAACGTTAACTATTTCAGCAACTAGTTCTAATGCATTTTCTTCAGTTAAATTCATTAAAATCTTGTCTCTAAGTCTAGGCATAGCACCATCTTTTTCTAGTAAATCTTTCATTTTACCTCCTTTTTAAATTTAATACTATTATATGGGGATAAAAAAAATTATAATGCAAATGTATTTTAATAGTATTGGAAATGATAGATAATATAGATTATATCTAAATTAATAAATTTCCAAATAAGGGTAAGTATGTTATAATATATTAACATATAAACAGAAATTTAAAAGAAATTAGGAGTGTGGTTTAGGTTGGAATCGACCGGTATATTGATTCAGATTATTGTATTAGTGATATTACTTATAGGATCAGGATTTTTCTCAGCATCTGAGACTGCATTAATGTCACTTAGCAAAATAAGAATAAGACATATGAAAGAAGAAGGGGTTAAGGGCGCAAAGCTAGTAAGTAACTTAATAGAAGAGCCAAATAAGTTATTAAGTTCTATATTAATAGGAAATAACGTTGTTAATATAGCAGCAACTTCTATATCAACATCACTATTTATTACATTACTTAAAGGGCCGGAAGCAGTACCATTGGCAACTGCTGTTATGACTGTGTTAGTATTAATATTTGGAGAAATAACTCCAAAAACTATAGCAGCAAATAGTTCAGAAAAAGTGGCTATATTTGTTTCTAAGCCAATAAAGGCAATAATATTTATATTAACTCCAGTAGTATGGGTACTTAATATAGTAACAAATTTAATATTTAAGTTATTTGGAATAAAAACAAAAGGGAATGAACCATATATAACAGAAGAAGAATTAAAAACTATGGTTAATGTAGGGCATGAAGAAGGTGTCCTAGAAATAGAAGAAAGAGAAATCATAAACAATGTATTTCAGTTTGGGGATATGCAAGCTAAAGAAGCTATGGTACAAAGATTAGATATTATAGCTATAGATGTTGAAGATTCATATGAAGAAATAATACAGCAATTTAAAGAAGAGAAATTAAGTAGAATGCCAGTATACAATGAATCTATAGATGACATCATAGGTGTACTTAATATAAAGGATATCATATTCTTAAGTGATGAAGAGATAGCAAATTTTGATATAAGGTTGTATGTAAGGGAAGCGTTCTTTACATATGAATTTAAGAAAATCACTCAACTTTTAGAAGAGATGAAAAAAGAAAAAATACAAATGGCTATAGTTGTTGATGAGTATGGAGGAACTGCAGGTATAATAACTGTAGAAGACTTAGTAGAAGTAATCGTTGGAGATATAGATGACGAGTACGATGAAGAAGATGAAGATATAATAGTAGTTAAAGAAGATGAATATATCGTAGATGGGGGACTTAAAATAAGTGATGTCAACGAACTTATTGGAGTTAGATTAGAGTCTGAAGAATTTGATTCTATAGGAGGCTACATCATAGGTTATTTAAGAAGACTTCCAGAAGAAAATGAAGTTATAGAAGTAGATAACATAAGATTCTGTATAGAAAGTTTAGATAAAAATAGAATAAAGAAAATAAGAATATACACATAAAACACTACAATATTGTAGTGTTTTTTGTTTTATTTGAAATTTATATAAATTAATTTTAATAGTAAAGATATTTGTTAATAATTAATAATATATTATAAGGGAAGTGATTAGATGAATGTAATAGATAATAGATTCATAAAAGTATTAAAGAAAAACATGATATTTATATTACTATATACAACAGTATTTATTTTGATTTATAAGACATTTCATTATATATCACCATTTTTAGTAGGAGGTATTATTGCATTTTTGATAAACCCTATATCAGAAAAATTAAGGTATAAGTTTAATATAAATAAAGGTGTATCAACTTTAGTATTAAGTTTTATTGCAGTTATAATATTTGTAGTATTAGCTGGATTATTAATAATGGCGGGAATAGATAGTTTATTAGAATTCGTAAATAATACTGTAAATAATTATGATTACATAAGTGATTTTATTTCAAATATAGCAATTAAACTAAATTTATATTTAGAGCAACTTGAGAACATACCAAACATAAATATAGAGTTTTTAATGCAAAAATATAGCACCAATATAGTAAGTATAGCAAAACAATTATTAGAAAGTTTCGTAAATTTTTTAGGATCAATTCCATATATATCTATATTCATTATAACCTTATTCATATCTACATATTTTATAGCAAAAGATATAGATAAAATAGAATATAGTTTTTACAATATGTTCTCTGAACCAACAAAGACTAAGGTTAAGAATATAAAAAGAGAAATAATAAAATCAATATTAGGATATATAAAAGCTTATGCCATATTAATGGGAATAACTTTCATAGTAACTTGGCTAAGCCTTAGAGTATTTGATATACCATATTCTATGACGTTAGGTATTATAGCTGGTTTGTTGGATTTAATACCTTTTTTAGGGATAGTAGTAATATATTTACCTTTTATAGTTTATTACTGTATAGTAAAAAACTATCTTATAGCAATAACTCTTATAGTTGTATTTGCGCTACTATCATTGTTAAGACAGGTTTTAGAGCCTAAATTAGTATCCACCAATATAGGTATTAGTCCATTAGCTACATTAGCAGCCATATTCATAGGTATACAAGTAAAAGGAATAATTGGAATAGTATTTTTTTTAGGTCTTACAATAATGCATCAAATATTAAAAAAGGTAGATATACTTTAGTAAGTTTTTGTAATATAATAGAAATATAAGGGATATATTACTTAACAATTATTAGACCAAAGAAAGAAGGTATAACCATGAAAAATAAAGTAGTAGAAAGATTCTTAAAGTATGTGACATTTGATACAACTGCAGATCCTAAGAATGCAAATTGTCCATCTAGCGAAGGACAAAGAGTTTTTGCAAACTACTTAGTAGAAGAACTAAAATCATTAGGATTAGAAGATGCTAATGTTGATAAAAATAGTTACGTTATGGCAACTTTAAAAGGAAATACAGAAGGTGTTGATACAATAGGATTTATATCTCACTTAGATACAGCTCCTGATATAACTGGGAAAAACGTTAAACCAAGAATAATAGAAAATTATGATGGAAAAGATATAGTACTAAATAGAGAATTAAATGTAGTTACAAAAGTATCTGATTACCCAGAATTAAAAGGCCTAGTTGGAGAAGACTTAATAGTTACAGATGGTACTACACTACTTGGTGCAGATGATAAAGCTGGTATAGCAGAAATAATAACAGCGATAGAATATTTAGTAAATAACCCTGAAATAAAGCATGGAGATATAAAAGTAGGATTTACTCCTGATGAAGAAGTAGGAAGAGGAGCAGATCTATTTGATGTTGAAAAATTTGGTGCAAAATATGCATATACAATAGATGGCGGTATAGAAGGTGAACTTCAATATGAAAACTTCAATGCTGCTGGAGCTACAATATCTATACAAGGAAGAAACGTACATCCAGGTGCATCAAAAAATAAAATGGTAAATGCATTACATATAGCAGCTGAGATATCTGAAATGTTCCCAGCTAGCGAAAGACCAGAGACTACAGAAGGATATGAAGGATTCTACCACTTAAATGATTTAAATGGTAATGTAGAAAATGCTAGTATGGTTTATATAATAAGAGATCATGATAAAGAAAAGTTTGAAGCTAGAAAAGCTCACATGCAAGATGTAGTAAATAAATTAAACGAAAAATATGATGGAAGAATAACATTAGACTTAAAAGACCAATACTTTAACATGAAAGAAAAAGTAGAACCTGTTAAGTTTATAGTTGATATAGCAGAAGAAGCTATGAATGAAGTTGGAATAACTCCTAAAATAGTACCAGTTAGAGGTGGTACAGATGGGGCTAGATTATCATTTATGGGTCTTCCTTGTCCAAATATATTTACAGGTGGTTTAAACTTCCATGGAAAGAACGAATGTATACCAGTAGGATCTATGGAGAAATGTGTAAATCTTATAGTTAAAATAGCAGAAAAATATGCTCAAAAATAAATAAAATAACAAAAGGCTATCTCTTATTTAAGAGATAGCCTTTTATTATTTTATAAGTTTATTTGTATAAATATGTAACAATTCCGTATAAAAAGAATATATTTTTAGTAAGTAGAAAATAATCTACTAACCTAAAAATACAAGGAGAGGAATTGTAATGCCAAAAAATAAAATAGATATAGATAGAGAAAAAAGAAGAAGAAATAGGGAAGAAAGAAGAAGAAATAGAGAAATAAGAAGAGGAATGCGTGAGTGCGAAGATTCATGCGTAAATGAAGATCCAAATGAAGATATAAATTTAGATCCAGATCCACAAGTTGATATAAATGTAACAGCGGATGCAAATGCAGATGCAACGTCAGAATCAACATCAGAATCTAATGCAGAATCAACAGCAGATGTAGATGCAAATGCAGATTTAGACACAACAGTAGATGCAGCAGTAGACGCAAATGCGGACCTAGATGCGAATGCAGATTTAGATACAACGGTAGACGCAGCAGTAGACGCAAATGCGGACCTAGATGCGAATGCAGATTTAGATACAACAGTAGACGCAAATGCAGACCTAGATGCGAATGCAGATTTAGATAC
>NZ_JBDPHA010000021.1:0-31691 GCF_039841805.1 Romboutsia sp. 1001216sp1 | reverse complement strand
TATTTATATATAATTATACATTATTTTGCCTTTTTTTCAAATTAATAGTAAAATTTATTTTTAAATTTAAATTATAAATATATTTTACAACTATATAAATATAAGCAATTATTCTTATAAATTTATACATTTAAAGGATACTACTTAATGAAACTTAGTTATACAAAATTCCATTCGAATACTAAAAATATTATAAGTATAATAAAATAGGGTATCGTATTTCACGATACCCTATTTTATTCTATATGTTTATCATTATATACAGTATAAATTTCTTTTGTAACTATCAATATGTTCTACTTACTTATTACTTGATATCAAATTCTCTATTTATTTCATTAACATGAATAATTCTATCCTTATAATCTTTAGATTCCTCCATTTTAGATAACTTATCTACAAGAGAATAGTCCCCGCAACAATGCATAGGAAAAGCTAATTTAGTATTAGTGTTTCTCATAAATTCATCAAATCCTAAATAAAAGTATTTTCCTTGTCTAGAATCAAGTGGTACAAATGCAATATCAAAGTATCTATCTTTTATCTTTTCTATTTCATGTTTATACATCTTTTCCATCTTTTTATTTTCACTATCAATTTCACCTTCCCAATGCCACCAATTCAAATCACCTGCATGATAAATAGTCTTACCTTCTACAGTTATTATAAATGCCACTCCTAAATCTGTTGATTTTAAGGTTTCTATTTTCATTTCATCAAGGTATACTGTTTCATTTTCCTTTACAAAATAAATATCTTCTTCTTTTTTAACCTTTATATCATCTGATAATATGTATTTTATGTTTTTATAATTGGCTCTTAAATCAAATACTACCGGACTAAAATGGTCACTATGATTATGACTTACAAAAACGTAAAGTTTCTTGTTTTTATCAAATTTTGGTAGATCCCCTTCAAAATAATCAAATAGTAAGATATTTTTTTCAAGTTCTACACAAAAGCTACTATGATGAATATATGTTATCTTCAATGTTAACACTCCTTTTATTCTATTTATTATATTCTATATTATTTTTACCCTTATTAAGTCATATAAATTATATACTTTTAAATGTTGTATACTTTTTACTATTTTTAAATTTAATTATATTATATATATTATTCAATTATTTTCCTATTACAATTATCTATACTTATATATTTATAATGTATTAAACATGGAGTATAATAAGTAAATATAAAAAAACTAGAGGTGAAACAAATGAAGAAAAAGGTAAAAGTAGTTGCTGCTATAATAGAAAATGATAATAATGAAATCTTATGCGCGCTTAGATCACCAAAAATGGTGCTTCCAAATATGTGGGAGTTTCCAGGCGGTAAAGTTGAAAAAGGCGAATCATTATATGAAGCTATAGAGCGCGAAATAAAAGAAGAGTTAAAATGTAATGTTAAAGCTATAGATATATTTAATGATATTGATCATGAATATGAAAATTTCATTGTGAATCTTATATGTTTGAAGTGTAAATTAGTTGAAGGTAATCCAATGGCTTGCGAGCATTCTAAGATTATATGGTTAAAAAGAGAAAACTTAGATTCTTTAAAGTGGGCTCCTGCTGATATATCTGCTGTTAATAGATTGATAAAAGAAAGGTAATAAAAATGATAAATAGGATGAAAATATACTTGTGTAAAAGCAATTTAATTACATTCTATTTATCATTTTTAATAATATTAAGAAGGTAGCTTTATTTAACTTTTGCTTGTTATTTAAGCATTAATATTTTCAAGTTGTAATACCTTTTTTATGCAGTTATCATTTTTAAAATTTGTAGTTCTTTTACAGTCTTTTATTTCAAAATCTGGAGTAGTTTTAAATTCTTCATCACATATTCCATCTTTATTTAAATACATACCACTTGCCATCCTAACTATTAAGCCGCTATTTTTTAACTTAAACAACACAGGGTCTAATCCTCCACCATCTCCTCCAGTAGTTTGTCCTATTAATGTTGCAAATTTAGTTTCCTTACAGAACATAGAAAATGACTCTGATGATGAATATATTTTTTCATCTACAAGCAAGTATATATTACCTTTAAATTTTAAATCATTATTAGATTTTATAGTATAAGACGTATTTTCAAAATCACTAAACTTTTTTAAAGTCTCCTCTGGCGCATTCTTCTTTACATTCATTGGTAGATTTTCTATAGGTTCTAACTTTATATTTCTTACATCAGTATATCTTTTAACTATTTTACTATTATTTCTATAAGTTCTATAACCATTCATTTTAATATCATTTTTTATAAGCTTAGATACTATTCCTTGCCAATACCTATCGCTTCCTCCTAAATTTCCTCTTATATCAATAATTAAAGCTTTGTATTCTCCTAATGTGTTAATATAATCTCCAATCATCTTTAGATCTTTATCTGTAGATCCATTCTTTGATGCCATTGATGGTAAGTATATGTATCCAACCTTATCTTTAATTACATCTTGTAAAATTAACTCTTTTTTTAAGAGAATATCCTTTGGTATTTTTATTTTAGGATTTATAGAATTATATCTATCTACCACTTTTTTATCGTCAAGAAAATCATACCAATTATTCTTAGAATATGATTTTTTAAAAAGTTCATATCTTTTTTTATTGTCTATTAATTCAGTATGCCTATTATTTAAATCAGATAATATAGATGACATTTCTTCTATAAATTCTTCGTCATTTTTAGTATTTTTAATTCTTTTTAGATATTTGTCCTTATTTCCTAGCCAATCTATATTGTTACGTCTCTTATTTACATCTAGATAAGGATATCCATTTTTTATAGCATCATAAGCATACTCAAAATCCTCTATCTTCTCTTCCTTAGATAGTTGACCCTTTTTAGGATAATTGCAATTACCTACTGCTATTATAAATATAAAAATAATTGCTAAAAACAATATTTTCTTTTTCATCCAATTCACATCCTTATTGTTCCAATAATCTTAAACATTGTAACATTACTTTACAAGAAAATCTAGATTACTAAATTATGTATGTATTTAATTTTGTATATATATTTCTCCCAACAATTTGTTCAAAAAACTAAATTCATTGCACATCTTTTAAGTATTACATTCATGAACTCTATATAATCAATATATCTTTCGCTAATTGTAAAAAGGATATAAGCAAATTTTTATAAAATTTACTTATATCCCCTATCTTTGCAAATATTATTATATTTTTTCTCTCTATACTCTAGTTTTTGGTAACCATTCTCCATATTTAGGAGCTACTTCTTCATTATAGAATTTATCTAAATCATTAATCATTTCAACTACATTTTCCATATCTATATCATCAACAATTTGCTCTATAAGCTCTATCCCACGTTTAGCATATTCTAATCTTTGTTCTGCAGATTCAACTCTAGGAGTTGGCATATGGTCTTTAGGATCCCCAAAATAATATCCTATAGATCCTGATTGATAAGCCATATCAAATAAAGGATTTGCAAAAGCAACTGTTTGCTCTACTTGTTCTGAAAAATCCATTCCTTCGCCTATGCTAAGCGGTATATCTTCTAATCTCCCCATTAGTTCATATGCACCAAACGATATGTAATGAAAATCATTGATATCTTTAAATACGCCAGATGATTTCTTAAACATTGACATACATAAATCCAAGTATAATATAGGAACCTTAGTATCATCAAAAAAATCTCTAACCATCGGGCTACAAGTCATATGCGCTGGTCCATGAAAACTTATATATATTTGTCTTTTAAAACCTTTTGTTAATAAGCTTTTAGCTATTTGATATAAGTAATCTATTCCTGCTCTTACACTTACTTGAACTGTACCTCTACCTGAAGCTGTAGCTCCTGCATAAAAATATGGTAAATTATTAAGTACTAACCCATTAACTTTTTCTGCCATTTTTAATGCAAAGGCTTCAGATATTACAGTCTCGCAGTCTAAAGGCATTCCACCATGCATTTCTACTGTTCCAACTGGAACTATTATAATATCATTTTTATCTAAATATCTTTCAACTTCATAATTTGTTAATCTAGGTAAAAAACGAGTACGCATTTATTATTCTCCCCTTTATCTTCTTTCTTTTAATTCACTATACATTTGTTGAGTTTTTTTATTATTTAAATTAAATATTAAACCTATTCCTATAAGTTCAAGTATACATGTTACAACTATTATACCTGTGCTTAAATATCTTATATTTTCAGCAACACCTACTGGTTGAGATGCAGCTCCTGCAACATATCCTATTAACCCTAAAGCATAACTTGCCACTGTTGAAGCTAAAGTTGACCCTATCTTACGAGAAAATGTATATATAGAGTACATTGATCCATCATTACGTTCGCCTGTTATCCACTCATGATAATCTAAACAATCTGTTACTAAAGCCCAAATTATAACTGTAAATACACTTTGTCCTATGCAGAATATAGTATTTAAAATTAAAAATACATATGGGTTTGGTATTGGTACTAAAAATAAACCTACAGAACCAATAGTATTAAATAAAACAGTATAAAGTATTAAGTTTCTTTTTCCAAGTTTTTTAGTAAGTGTAGGTATGAATACTACACAAAGTATTGTAATTGGTAAAGTTGCAATAGTAGCCATTGTTAATATTTGAGGAGCATTATAATACTCTTTATATAAATATGTCCCCATTGAACTATTAGCAGTAATATATAATAATGAACCTACTGTAGCAACCATTACACCAATTAAAGGTCTATTTTTTACTACACTTTTTAAAACATTAAGATAGTTGAATTTACTATCTGTATTATTTTCTTGACTATGTCTTTCTGTTGTAAGTGTTAGTAATCCTATATAACAAAGTATAGATAATATCCCAAATACAATAGCAACTTTAAAAAATGCTGATGGTACAACATTTCCACTTTTATCAAATAAAATTTGAGGTAATGCCGCTAAAGCGCCAAATCCAACAATCATTCCTCCAAGAGAACGAGCACTAGATAATTTAGTTCTTTCAACTGGATCTTGAGTTATTACAGCTGCCATTGATCCATATGGCATAGATGTTCCTGTGTAACACATACCATATAATATATAAGCTACAGATACCCATATATGTTTTGCCGTATTACTAAATGAAGATACATCTGTAAAGCATAATACCCCTGATATAGCTAATGGAACTATGAATAGCTTTATCCATGGTTTAAACTTATCTCCTGATTTACCTATTCTCCATCTATCTGGAAATGATCCCATAATAGGGTCATTTATGGCATCCCATAAACGTGAAACTAAAAACAGTGTTCCCATATAAAATGGTGATATACCTAAAACATAAGTACAAAATGTTAAAAAGAATGAATCTACATATAAGTTAATAAAGCTTCCACCCGTATCACCTAGTGTATATCCTATCATATCTTTAAAACCAAACTTTCTTTGACTACTCTCAATTTTAATATCCATTATTCCCCTCCCTAAGATATCATTTTTAAGATTTTTTTAATGATTTTAATGTATTTAGCAATATATTGTTATTGCTTTATATAATATATACTAGTACACTAGGAAATCGTTTTGAATATTATATTTTGTTGGTAATATTGGTAATCTTGCTATTCTTACTTATTTTTTTCATATATTCACTTGGTGTCATATTATTTACCATTTTAAATGCTCTGTAAAATGTAGCATAATCATTATAACCGCATTCTTCATATATCTTGCTTGGTAATAATCCTTGATGCATTAATTTCTTTGCATTTTCCAACCGTTTATGTGTTATATACTGACCTATTGAAATTCCTAAAAGTTTCTTGAATTCATGAGAAATATAATATTTACTTACAAAAAAGTACTTTTCTAGGTAATCTAATGTTATTTTTTCGTTATAATGTTTATTTATATAATCAACAATATAGGACATTAAAAATCCATTCCCTACTCCATTAGATATACAATCAACTTGATTCATACTCATTCTATTAAACTTAGCTAACATTAGTCCTAATATAGAAGTTGAATATATATCACTTGCATAATCATCACGATAATGCTCATCTATAAACTGATCTAACATAGAAATTATGTATTTACAATCTGGTGCATTTGGATGTAAATAGTTGCAATAATAAATGGAGTTTTTATTAAAGCATAAAGATAAATCACTTTTCATCGTCGATATTTTTTCCATATAAGACTTACTTATCCATAATACTATACGTTCATATGTACTCTTAGTATCTAAAAATACAGGTCCATGCTCCTCATCTGGAGGAATTAATATAACATCACCATATCTTAATTTATACTCTAAATCATTAACCTTATACTTAATATTCCCAGATAAGAAAACACATACTTCATAAAAATCATGTACATGTATTGGAATTTCATTTTTGACTATATTTTTATAATAGAAAATTTCAAAATCTTCACTATCCATATTCTGGTTATATCTAAAAATATTAACCTTTGACTTCAATATATTCCCCCCTAAAGTCATAATTTCTGTCTATTTATAATTATTATATTCTTAAAATTAACTAAATTCAAATAATAATTATAACTAAAAAAGATCTATTTCAATATTTAATCAAATACATTTATTTTTAATTTTACCATTGATACATGGCTAATAAGTCAACCATCAATTCGCTCACTAATGCTATATTATTTTTGACATTTTGGTATGGTTAAGTAACATCTAAGTCTAAGTTAGAGAATCTAAATATAAGAGGGGAAATTATAGTTACTAGCTATTTTCTATATTTCTTCTACACTTTCATCCGTAAATCTATCTTTATTTCAAAGTTCTTTTCTTTACTTTAATCCTAGTCTACTTGAAGTTTTTGCATCTATGATTATTTAAACTTAAATTAAATCTAACACCATGTATTATTATTTTTATGTTTTTGTCAGTGTTTTCTTATTTAACCCCATTATATATAACTATATATATTTCTAAGTATATTTATTATCCAATTTATTAGTCTATATTATCTTTTTTTAATAAATATATTCCAGATTGCAAAGATAATTATTTTAACTTTAAAGTTAGTACTATGATAATACTTTTTTGGATTTTAGTGATAAATAAAAATTTTGCAAAAACCTCCTTTTTTATATACCATTATTTAATCCTACCAGGTAATTACTGCATTTATTTTATTATTCTACTTACTACAGATTTACCTAGCTATATTAATCTTTTACACCTTAATTCTTTACGCATTATAATTAGTATCTTGTTTAGATATCTATAGTTTACAATTTCAAATATTATGTTAACATTAATTTTACTTTTTTAAGTTATAAATTCTTTATATAATAGTTTGATGTCTATGTTTTATAGACTCTCTTCTATACTATTTCTTATACTGAGTCTGACAAATCCATAAATGCAATTTATAAAGTTGCTAATGGAGTTGATAAAATAATTCTATCATTGTCTCCTCATAAATACAGTAAATACTATAAAAATTTGCACCATTAAAAAATAAGTGCAAGTGATATTGATTTATGTTTAAATAATTAATATAAATTTCCCAAGAAATATTTTCTGAATATTTTTGTAATTATACTTATTTAATCTAAAAAGACAGGGTATATACCCCGTCTTATTATAATTCATAGAGTTATTTTTCTAATCAATTAACTTTATTACCCAAGGTCCATTTACTGTATAATCAGATGGTGACATATTAAATTCCGTACCTCTGGGTTTATTTATACCTTTATTACTCATATATATATCAATATTTCCATACATCCCATCTTTTATGGCATCTTGTGATGAACTAACAAAATTAGATTTAAATCCACCCAATATACTCGGTATAGGATCTATACTTATATAATTTAGCTTCACATTATTATCTTTGTTATCTGGATAAGCAATCTTTATATTATAAACATCTTCTTTGTTTAGTATTTTCCTTTCTACACTTTCGATTATTACTTTGCTGTTTTTAAATGTTAACTCATTATTTTTATCTTTGATATCTATAGTTTTATAAATTTCTAACTTCTCATTAACTTTTAGCTTCGGTAATTTTACCTTTGTACTTTTAAGCTTTTGTCCCTCTCTATTAATACCTATATCAATACTACTTACTTCTATCTTATAAGGCTTTTCTAATTCTTTAGTATTAAATTTAAATCTATTGTTACTAATACCTTCTAGAACATATTCTCCTTCTATCTTTTTCCCATTAGAATCTATTAAATATATGCCACTACCTATATTTTTATTTATATCATTCCCATAGTTATCTACTTCAAAATTCATGTTTTCATTTTTAGGTATCGCCATAAAATCTACATATAAATTATTATTTTCCTGAGTAGTTAAGGCACTTAGTGTTATATCATTTTTAGTATCTTTCGGGACATTTTTATTGTATTCTTCAACTGATTTTGCTTCTATTAAGTCTATATCAAATTCAACTTTAGTTATATTATCATTTTTATCTCTTAATTTTATAATGTATTTAACCTTATCATTTTTATTGTACTTATTATTAAGATATGTTCCTGTATGCTTTGTCCAAGTATTTTCATCTAACTTTGTATAAGTATCCTTCATTATATCTTTGTTATTTACTATTAACTCACTTTTAATATATTCAAATCCTTTTATATTTTTTGCAGTTTCATTTATTATTATATTTTCGTCTTTTGTATCTATATAAAAGCTATCTATTGTTATACTTCCATCACCTACTTTTTTAGTTATAGGTTCTCTTAGGATATATACAGCTTCTTCACTTTTTATTATTTTTCCACTAGAAATATCATACTTATATAGATGGTCCACTAATGCTCTTATTGTAGGAGTTCCTATTATTAATATTAATGATATAGATGCTACTAAAGTTCTTATTTTTTTATTTTTGTATTTTTTTAAATTAGATTTATATATTTTCTCATAGGCTTTATTCTTTATATTTTCTATATCTTTTTCATCTAATTTTATATCTTCATTGAAGTCATCAAATTTAAAATCTAATTTATCTATATTATCAATACCTTCAATTAATTTTTGTGTATACTTATCTTTCATATTAATACCTCCTCTCTAACATTTCTTTTATTTTTAACCTACATCTATATAGTCTATTTTCTACTGATGCCCTCGTGGTTTTGTATTTAGTAGCTATGTCATCAATCTTATAATACATAAAATATTTAAGATAAAAGTAAGTTTTATCAGGTTCTTTAAAGCTATTTATAACTTTTACTATTTCCTCACTACTTTCTCTATCAAGAGCTATATGTTCTATACTTATATCATTTGATATATCTTTTTCTAAATTATTATGTAACTTGCTTTTTTCCAATCTTCTTTTATAGTCTAATGCTAAGTATTTAGTTTTCATATATATAAATTTGCTAAAATCTCCTCTCTTTTCATCAAATTCATTTATACTTTCCCACACCTTATAAAATACATCACTTACGCACTCTTCTACTTCTTCTTTCCCATAAAAGCCTATTATTTTATTTACTAAAAAATAAACCTTACTACTATAGGTATTAATTATATAATCTAGACCTTTTGGGTCTTTTCTTTTTATTTTCTTAATCATTCTTTTTTCCATATATATCCTCCCCTATATACTATATACTACGTCTAATATTTTTAAAATCTCTTAAACTTTTTTAATAAATTGTATTAAATAAATTTATTTTAGTTGTAACACACTACCTATCTGTTATATAATATATATAACAAATAGAATTTATAGATTTGGAGGTGTAATATGCTTTTAGATTTAGATTTTAATAGCGAGGTTCCTATATATACCCAAATAAGGGAACAAATAATAAAATCAATTGCTAGTGGTGATTTAAAAATAAATGAATCACTTCCATCTGTCAGAAATATGGCTAGTGAAATTGGAGTTAATCTACACACAGTAAATAAAGCATATAATTTACTAAAAGATGAGGGTTACATAAATATAGATAGAAGAAAAGGAGCTATTGTAAATTCTCTTCCTCTACAGAAAAATGATACTAATGATAAAAATATAAAATCAAATTTAGATTTATTAGTAGCACAAAGTTATCTTTTAGGTATCTCTCGTGAGGAATTTTTAGAGTATAGTATCAAATTATTTGATAAATATGAGGTGAAAGACTATGAATAATACTTTGGCTTTAATTATTAATTTACCTATTTTAGCATTAGTATATGTACTTACTTATTTTACACAAGCGTTAAGTGGTAAAAGACAATTTTATGGAGTTAGCTTAAATAGTGATTATTTTACTAAAGATGAATTTAAGAGATTAGATAAGAGGTTTAAAAGTTTATTGACCCTTGGATTTATAGTATCTGTTTTGCTTTGCTTATTTATGATATATGTTCTTAAAAACTATGTAGGATCTTCTATAGTTCCAATACTAGGATTTACTATATATGAATTTGCCATATATATAGATGTTTATAATAAAGTAAAGGCCTTAAAAGGAAGGTTAGTGTCAACGGTTGATGATATAGAATTAGAAAAAACTAATATTATATTAGATACTGACTTTTTAAATGAAAAAAATAGAATCATAAAAAAATACTCTATATTATATACTATACCTATGATTATAGTTTTCATTGTTGGTATTTATGCTTTAACTAAATACAACTCTATGGCTGATATAATTCCTATCCACTGGGGATTTAATGGAAAGGCTGATGGTTTTACTGAAAAATCATTTATGAGTGTATTTGGAATGATAAGTATGCAAGTTGGTATATCAATTATAATATATATCTCAGCTGTCTATTCTTTAAAATCTCGTATAAAGCTATCTAGCAAAGATTTTGAAAATAGTAAAAAAGCAAACCTTAGATTTTTAAATCAAAGTGGTTTAGCATTTTTTATACTAAATGCTCTTACTCAAATTTTATTTATAAATATAATAATAGCTATAGCTCACTCTGGTGATATAAATCAAGCTATAATGATAGTTTGTACTATATTAATTATACTATCATCTATATACTTAACTTATATATACTATAAATCACCAGTTAAATCTAAGGACGCCGTATATTCTATTGACGATGAAGATGATTTATGGATATGGGGGACTTTTTACAATAATCCTAATGACCCATCATTATTTGTGAACAAAAGATTTGGTGTTGGATGGACTATAAATATCGGTCATTTAAAAGGTAAAATATTTTTTATACTTCCATTTATACTGATATTAATTGCATTACTTGCAGTATAACTAATAGCTTTAAGGATATATTATATCCTTAAAGCTTAAACTCTAATGCTCTTCATAATTAACAATTCACTAAAATAATTTATAAAATTAGCATAATTTAATATAACTATATAATAAAACTTATAAGCTATCATCACTTAATAAAATTTACAAAACAATAATTATAAAGGGGTTTTTAAAATGAAAAAGGTAAACATATTTTTATTAATAACTTTTTTTCTAACTTGGTCAATAACATTTATAATATTTAAAAGTGGGGGGCTAACTGGACCTTTTGCATCTATCGGTCTGATACTTTGCATGATGATGCCTGCCTTATCTGTATTGATTACAACTTTAATTACAAAATCTAGTTTTAAAGAAATTTGGATAAAGCCAAACTTCAAAAAAAATATAAAGTACTACTTTATAGGATATTTTTCACCTGTAATTTTAATTATACTAGGTTCAGCTTTATACTTTATAATCTTTCCATCTCATCTTGATTTAAGCATGAATAATGGAGTGGAAAATCTTAAGCTTCAGTTACAATCACTAGGTCAAGCACTTCCAAGTGATTTAGAGCTTAAATCTGCTATGATTATCCAATTATTTGTTGGTATTTTTTTATCACCTATATTAAACTTTATCCCTTGTCTTGGAGAAGAGTTAGGTTGGAGAGGATATTTGTTACCTAAATTAATAGAAAATAATAGTTACTTTAAATCTAGTTTAATAGCTGGTGTTATTTGGGGTATATGGCACGCGCCTATGATAGCTATGGGACATAACTATGGTGTAGGATATATTGGTGCTCCATTTATAGGAATATTTGCTATGGTTGTATTTTGCATAATGACTGGTGCTATATTTAATTATATAACTATAAAAACTAAAAGCTGTATTCCAGCTACTTTTGCTCATGGTAGTTTAAATGGTTTTGCATCAGCGGGCGTTATATTCTTATCTATACCTAATCCTAACATGTTTATAGGTCCCGCTCCTGTTGGCATTATTGGAGGGTTCTTCTTTATAGTAGTTGGTGCTATATGTTTATTAAAAACTAAGAAATTAGATGAAGAAAATATAGAAACTAAAACAAAAGCTTAGTTTATAAGTTTATAATAAAAGAGTAAGTTAATTTATATAATAAATAACCTAGCTTACTCTTTATATTTATATTAAATATTTTATTTCTTATATGAAAATATAAATATTTGTAATAAATAGTTCTACTATTAAGTAATGATTAACTATATTTTCTATTCTAAACTTTTTATAAGTTCTATATTATACCTTTCTATATCATTTAAATCTTCTATATTTCCAGAAAAAGTACTATCTGGGTAATACCAAGGCATAGAGTTAAAATAGTTGTTGTATACATCATTTTTAAATATATATCCATACCTTGCAAATATCTCATTCCTTATATATCCAAGCTGACTTTTATTATAATTTAATAATTCTTCCTTACTTAAGTATCTTATATGACTATCTGGTATTATAAAATAACTCTCATCATTTCCATAAGCGCTATCATAATTATAGGCAAAATGATTATTTTCTACTATATATACAGTTTCTTTTTCTTTAGTTTCTTCTTTAGCCTTATCCAGTTTTTCTTCTTTTTCTCTTTCACTCGCTTCATTTTCTATAGCTACTAAGTCTTCATAGTACTCAAAAGTTTCTATATCATAATTATAATCTTTAGCTAGATCTAAATACTTTCTTGTAGTTTTGTAATTTTCTTTATTAAAATTTTCCTTAGCTTTTTGAATGTATACATTTAGATACATGCTATTTAAGTCATCCTTTTTAACTATACCTTTTAACTTACTAAGTTCCATTTCTGAATTTTCACTTTCCTCTATTTTGCTTTCTAGCTTTTGTACTACTTCATCAGAATATTTTGCATCTAGGGCTTTTATGTAGTAGTTTATAGCTTTACTTTGATTTTCACCATCCCCCTTTTTTATATAATAACTTTGTACTATATTATCTTTTAGTGAAAATACTACTAAAGCTATTACTACAAGTATAAATACTACTATCATTATTATGTTTTTTAGATTGTTTTTCTTAAGATCATCTTTTAAAGTGTCATATCCACATTTATTGCAAAATCTTTGGTCTTTATCTAAATGATTATTACAATTTTTACAAGTTTTCATATTCCCTCCTATATGATTTACTTTTTAAGTAGAC
The DNA here is from genome assembly GCF_039841805.1 of Romboutsia sp. 1001216sp1. Classification (NCBI taxonomy): domain Bacteria; kingdom Bacillati; phylum Bacillota; class Clostridia; order Peptostreptococcales; family Peptostreptococcaceae; genus Romboutsia; species Romboutsia sp. 1001216sp1. The sequence continues at coordinate 18,281 of NZ_JBDPHA010000021.1, read as the reverse complement.
TATATCCCTTTATATTTATATGATGTTTATTATACATTATTGCTTGTCAGCACTATCTTTGATTTTTCTATTGATTTATTAATAGTTGAAGTTATATATATTTTTTCCTAGAGAATAAAAAATAGCTATCTATACAGATAGCTATTTTAAGCAATATAATAAGTCATTATGAAACAACTAAAGCAAATTTTATTAAATATTTTTATTTATATATATTTTCAAAGCTTTTATTCCTAAAAATAATGCATATATAAGCATTATCCATAAAATCAAACATATAATCATAGGTATAATACCAATAAGCATCATAGAAAAGTTATTCATAAAACACCATCCTTTTAAATACTTTTTATTAGTATAACCTACTCTTTTTTTTAATACTCCTCTAAGAATAAAGTTTTACTTCCACCTTCACTTCCACTTCCTATCATAAGTGAGTTTGATGAAGTTCTAAACTTATAAAAACTTGCATTGTAGTTTATTATAGGGTGTTTTATATCAAATACTTTTTCATCTAAACTAAGTCCCTTTGGTATTTTAAATACTATATCTTTACTTTTTCCTGGGTCTATCCCCATCTTATAACCTTCTTCAAACCTATCTTCTTCACGACCTACGATTCTTACATCACTTGGACTTATTCCTCCAAATTCCTCCATAAATTTTTCTGTATGGTCAAAAGAAAGATCCATATCATATAAACTAGCTATATCTTTTGAATTATTAGTTATCTTTATAGTTAAAATATGGCTATATTTATCTTCTTTATAATTTTTAAATTCTATTTTTAGCCTTTCTTCAAACTCATCATCAGAGTAATCATTTATATCCTTAACATAAAATACACTAAATCCTATTAAAAGTATTATAGGTATTAATACTATAGTACTTACTTTTATAAACTTTTTATTCATATTGTCCCCCTTAAAGTGCTACTTCTTTTTTATTGTATATTTTAGTAGATATATACATAGATATTATGTAAATAACTACACAAACACCACTTATAATAAGTAGCTTAGGATCACTTATAATCAAATTTTCTTGTCCCTCTATATGTATATCAGCCCTTGGCTTTAGTGTTATATATAAGCTAGATACAAGTATAATACCCATTACTAAATTTATAGGTATATAAGATTTTTTGTATCTATATTTAAACATTATAGGAAATGATACAGATACTAGTATAAGTAATATATTTAAAGTACTTAACATTGTTTGAGTGTACATTAAATCTATATAAAATATATGCTTTAATATTTTTGAATAAAAATAAGTAAATAATATAGATAATACTATAATTAATGTAGATACTATATATTTACTATAAACTATATCTTCTTTATCTATTGGCATACTATTAAAAAAATAATCACATTTATTAGATTCATCTAAATAAAAGCTTCTAAATATAAACATATAACTTAAAAATAATGGAATTGCTACACTAGATAATCCCATTAATATAGATGAAAATATAAAAAGCCCTACTACTAACTTTATAATAGTTTTAAAATCTGTCATAAAACATGCCCTTAAATCTTTTTTTATAATATTAATCATTTTAATCTCTCCCCATAAAATATATAATATCTTCTATAGTTGCTATACTTATATTATTAGTAGTTTCGTATCCACTTTCTATAAATAGCCCCTGACTATAGTAATTTTTGTCTTCTCTTTTTATAAAATTTATATTACTATCATCTAATTCTTTTTTACTTCCTTTTATTACCTTGTAGTTTTCTTTTATATATTCACTACTTTCACTTAATACTAATTTCCCATTTTTTATAAGTGTTATATAATCTGCACATTGTTCTAAATCAGTTAATATATGTGTCGAAAATATAGCACATTTATCTCCGCTTTCCAATTCCTCTTGAATTATACTTATCATTTCTTTTCTAAATATAGGGTCAAGTCCACTACTTGGCTCGTCAAGTACTAGTAACTTAGCATTATGACTTAGTGCATTTGCTAGCATTAATTTTATACTTTGCCCTTTTGATAAGTTTTTTATTTTAGTGTCTTTATCTATTTTAAATTTTTCTAAATAATTATCAAATTTGTTATTTTCAAAGTTTTTGTAAAAACTTTTAACTATATTTTTAAATTCTTTAACCTTAAGATGTTCGTAAAAATATAATTCATCATATACAAATCCTACTTCTTCTTTAAATTTTTTAGAAATTTTATTTATATCTTCTCCCATATAATATATATTTCCACTATCCACATTAAGTAAATTCATTATTAATTTTATAATAGTAGTTTTTCCACTACCATTATGACCAATAAGTCCCATAATATATCCCTCTTTTAATTCAAAAGATATATCTTCCAACTTAAATTTATCAAAGTCTTTACTTACCTTTTCTAGTCTTAACATATTACTCCCCCTCGTATAGACTCTCTAATATTTCTATTAATTCACTTTTTGATAAACCCATCATTTTAGATAGATTTATAGATTCTTCTAACTTTTCTTCTATCTCTCTCATTTTAGCTTCATATACTAGTTCTTTATTAAAAGAAGATACGTAACAACCTTTTCCCGGTACGGTGTTTATAAGTCCTAGTTTTTCTAATTCTTCATAAGCTCTTTTAGTAGTTATAAAACTTATACCTAAATCTTTAGCTAATGCTCTTATAGATGGTAGAGCTTTTCCTTCTTCTAAAGTACCACTTAATATGTTCTTCTTTATATGATTTACTATTTGCATATATATGGGTAAATCAGAAGCATTTGAAATTATTATGTTCATTTTATCTCCTTTCTGTATAATATGTATATACTGTATATATACATATTATACAGTTAGTTTGTGCTTAGTCAATAAATTTTAAATAAATATTATTTATAAATCTATATATTTTAAGATTTAATTAAATTTTTTAATATTTTTTTATAAAAAATAGAGGAATATAATAAAAGTTGTAGTATTATATAAATATGTGATAAATTAAAAATTTGTATTTTAGGTTTTTTTAATTAAAATTAATAGGGAAAGAGGTTAGATTCCTCTGCAGCCCCCGCTACTGTAAAGCTGATGAAACTTTCAAAACCACTGTAATTTATTATGGGAAGGGAAAGTAGTAAAATGAAGCTAAGCCAGGAGACCTGCCTACAATACTTAAATTATATTCTTCGGGGTGAAGGAAAATAATAAAGAATAATACCTTATTTTTAATAAATAGGTATTAATTAGAAAGTTATTTAAATCCTAATCCAATGATTAGGATTTTTTAGTTCGTGACAAAATCTATTTAATTTTGAATGTATATAGTTTTGATAACTTAATTTAAAATTAACTATATCTAATCAAACTAATCTAATTTTTGATTATGAATAATATAAATTTTAGACATCTAGTTAAAGCAAACCAAATTTCGTCTTTACCCATTATATACTTACATTAATTTATCACATAAAAATTTAATAAACTTTGAAAGTGAGGTATAAAGATGAATTTTTTACCACTATCATTAGTAGCAGGTGTGCTACTTATCATTTTAAATCCATTAAATGCTAATGCTATGCATATTATGGAAGGATATTTACCCGCAAAATGGTCTATACTTTGGACAATAGTATTTATTCCATTTTTCATATATGGGTTAAAATCTATTAATACCATAGTAAAGCAAGATCCTAAAAAGAAGGTTTTATTAGCCTTAGCAGGAGCTTTTGTATTTGTGTTATCAGCACTAAAAATACCGTCTTTAACAGGTAGTTGTTCACATCCTACAGGAGTAGGTCTTGGTGCAATATTATTTGGACCAGCTGTTATGGCAGTAATAGGAACAATAGCTTTATTATTTCAAGCATTATTACTTGCACATGGAGGATTAACTACTTTAGGCGCTAATGCATTTTCAATGGCAATAGTTGGACCAATAGTGTCATATTTTATATTTAAACTTTGTAGAAAAAGAAATGTAAACGTTGGAATGAGTGTATTTTTAGCAGCAGCCTTAGGTGATTTAGCTACATATACAGTAACAGCAACTCAATTAGCACTAGCTTTCCCTGATCCTAGTGGAGGAGTTATGATGTCTTTAGTTAAATTTTTAGGAGTATTTTTCACGACTCAAATACCAATAGCTATAGCAGAAGGATTATTAACTACTTTAGTATATAACTTAATAACACAAAATGAAGAAGGAGTTGAAATTAATGAGTACAAATTCTAAAACTAAAAACAAACTTAGAAATAAAAATTTAATATTATTAGCTTTAACCATAATACTTATAATAACTCCTTTATTATTAAATTCATCAGCTGAATATGGTGGTGCTGATGGAGAGGCAGAGGGCCTAATAACAGAGATAAATCCTGATTATAAACCTTGGTTTAGTAGCTTATACGAGCCACCTAGTGGAGAAATAGAAAGCTTACTATTCTCTACTCAAGCTGCCATAGGAGCTGGATTTATAGGCTACTATCTAGGAAGAAAAAAAGGTGAAAAAAAATAAATGCTGGAAATTGATAAATGTGCATATACAAATGCTTTAAGAAATACTAACCCTATGGCTAAATTGCTTATTAGCTTTTTAGCCTTAACTATTTCTGTAATTATAAATAATATAATGCTTCATTTTTTGGTAATGTTAATAGTAAGCTTTTTAATCATTTTTATAGCAAAAGTTAATATTAAACTATATATAAAATGTTTAAGGATACCTATATATTTTTTAATTATAGGAACTATACTTAATATGATTAACATATCATTTGAAAATCAAGGCTTTATATTTAACATCAAAGTTTTTAACTTATATATAGGAACAACTTTATTTTCAGTTAAAAACTCAATTTATATATTACTAAGAGCTATAAGTTCAGTTATATCTATTTATTTTTTAATACTTACTACACCATTTAACCAATTAATAATTATATTAAAAAAATTACATATCCCAGATACATTAGTAGAACTTATGGTTTTGACATATAGATTCATATTCATATTTTTAGAAGAAATAAAAGATATTTATAAATCTCAAGAATTAAGATTTGGTTATATAAATCTAAAAAATTCTTATAACTCAACAGCACTACTTATAAAAATCTTATTCTTTAGAATGATGAGAAAATATGAAGATATGAGTATAACCTTAGATATGAAGTTGTATGATGGGAAATTTCATATATAGGAGATTATCATGTTTAAGGTAAATAATTTAACATATAAATATGAAAAAGAAAATAAAGCAATAAACAATATAAATTTAGATTTTTCAAAAGGAAATATGATTGGGATAATTGGAGCTAATGGTTCTGGTAAGTCTACTTTATTTATGAATCTAGTAGGTATATTAAAGCCCTCTGAAGGAAGTATATTTTATAACAATAAAGAACTTTCATATAAAAAGAAAGATTTGTACAATTTAAGAAAAGAAGTAGGTATAGTATTTCAAGATCCAGATAAGCAAATATTTTATTCAAGAGTATATGATGATGTTGCTTTTTCACTAAGAAATATAGGTGTACCTGAAGATAAAATAAAAGAAAAAGTACATAATGCATTAAAATTAGTCAATGCTTTAGATTTAATAGATAAACCAGTCCACTTTTTAAGTTATGGTCAGAAAAAAAGAGTAGCTATAGCTTCTGTTATAGCTATGGAAAATAAAGTGGTTCTTTTAGATGAACCTACAGCAGGACTTGACCCTAAAAGCACAAAAGCTATAGTAAATATTTTAAAAAATTTATGCGATAATGGAATTAAAGTAGTTATTTCAAGTCATGATATGGATTTAATATATGAGATTTGTGATTATATATATGTTTTAAATAAAGGTAGTATTGTTATTGAAGGTAATTGTATGGAAGTTTTTAAAGAAGCTAAGATTATTGAGGAAGTAGGATTAAATATCCCTTGGCTTGTAAAAGTTCATAAAAATATGAATCTGCCTTTATTCAAAAAAGAAGAAGATTTGTATAATTACTTTAATCAATGTGTAAATACTAATCAACTTACATCTCTTGTATAACATGTTTTATTTTAAACTTAATAAATAATTAAATGCTGGATAAGGCCCATTACCTTATCCAGCATTTTTATTATTTAATATTTTTTTCTATTGTACTTACTATATACTCTCTATTAAAAGTAAAGTATTTAACTAGCCCATCATAAAACATATAAGAAATATTTAACATACCTTGAATATTTTCTAAGTTTTTATCAAACTCTTCTTTGCTTAAGTATCCCACTATATAACTTATAAGCTTTTCAACTAAGCTATTAGCAATTATAGCCACATCTTTATTATCTTTAAGTTCTAATTGAACATAAGGTATTAAACTTGTGTAAGTTGCTATTTCACCTACTTCTACTTCATCACAGTTTTTTATATTTTCTTTTGTTTCTTTTTTTAATTCTTCCTCCATTGGTATAAAGTTTACTAAATCACATATAACGCTACAAACATAATTATTTAAATTTACTTCACTATCTTTAGTCATTCTTTTGAAGATATTCTTATCAAAATCATTTAATATGTAATTGTTTAAATCTACTAATTTCATATTTGCCCTCCATGAATTTCATATTAATAATTTTATCATACACAATTGTTATTTATTTTACAAGTTTTGTAAAACCATTGGCAAAATGGACAAATCAACCTTTTTGTTATTGAAACATAAATTAATAATAGCTATTTTAATCTATTTAAGTATATAATTTAATGTTTTATAGATTATTTTTTTATCTTTTGTCAATAATCTAATTATAATATATTCTAAGGAGGAATTATATGGATGACTATATAAATTATCTAGAAAAAAACTTAAATCTATATGACTATACCTTAATAAAAACTACTAGTACTAAAGCAGTAATTATTAAAACCTACTTTAAATATACTAAATGTATATATATAAGTTATATTGATGATTTTATAGAAATAAGAATAGATAAAATATTTGATTTTTATACTGTTGGCAATAATATAGAAAGACTTATAATACCTAGAAAAACATTTAATAATTTAGATGATTCTTTAAATTATATACAAAAAAATATAGCTACTTAAGTTAAACTTAAATAGCTATATTTTAAAAGTTTCAAACATGAAATTTATTTTACTAATCAGTTATATTCTAGCTTGCTTTTTTTGTACTATTTTTGCTTAAATGATTCTTTTCATATCTACTATATAATAAGAACGCTATTAAACCAAATAATGTTGGTCCTAATATCATCATTATTGTATCAAAGAACTTTCCATCTATTGCAGGTTGTACTATTGAGAATAAGTTAGCAAATCCAACCATTATTCCTATTATCCAAGCAGCAAGTGTTGCAGCACCTTGTTTCTTGTAAGCTACGAATGCTTTATCAACTTCACCATTTAATTGCTTTTTCTTGAAAGCTGGGAATGCTGATGATAAGAATAAGTATGGTATAGTCATAGCTACGTTAGTCATAAGAACTAATATATTAAAGAAGTCAGCTGCTCCTTTACCACCAAATGCTACTACTAATATTATAACTATAACTATTATAGCTTGAACTTTCATAGCGTTTACTGGCATACCATTTTTCATCTCAGCAAACTTACCTGGCCATATTTCTTTAGGTGAACCAGATATTAAAGTTTTAAGTGGTGAATATGTTAATGTGAAGAATGCTCCCATGAATGCTAAGAACATTGATAAACCAACGAATCTAGCTGTCCAAGCACCCATTTGCATAGCTACAGCATCAGTAGTTCCCATAGCATGTCCTAATTGGTATCCTAAGTTTTGCATTAAAACATATGCAACGTTACCCATGTGAACGCTCTTGTCTGATAGTATATCAGCCCAGTTAGTGAACATACCACATGCAAATATACCAATAGCATATCCTATAGATATAACTATAGCAGATATAGCAAGACCTTTAGGGAATGTTTTCTCAGCATTTTCAGTTTGGTCAACTAATCCTCCTAAAACTTCAAGTCCTCCAAATGCAAAAATTGCAAATGTAACAAATGATAATACCATTAATGGACTTTGGTAAGCAGGGTTTGGAGAAGTTAAAAATGCATCTGCAAAATTGTTTACTGGTTGAGCTAATTCTCCACCGTTAAATATAACTACAGCTAATGCTCCAACTAATAATACTATGTTTAATAAGGCAACAAATGTACCACCTATAGAAGTAACCTTTGTTATCTTTTCAACACCTTTACTTGCTACTACTGTAACAAATACTATCCATAAAGCACCAAGTATTCCTATAGTTTGAGTTGAACTTAATCCAAATAAACTCCAACTTTGAGTTATATCTGCTCCAAATATGGCATTCGAAAACGGTATCCATATACCTGAAGATACGTTAACCATCCATATTATATAAGAAGCATACCACATGAATGTTCCTATGAATGCATACTTAGGTCCTACAGATTTTTCCATCCATGAATACATACCACCACTTTCATTTTTGAAAGATGATCCGTATTCTGCCATCATGAATGCATAAGGTATGAAGAATACTAATGCACTTAGTATATACCAAGGTATAGCTCCATATCCCATTAAGTAGTATGATCTTGGCATGTTAGCAAAACCAAACACTGATGTAAATATCATTAATATTAATGACATTAAAGTAAGTTTCTTTGCACTACTTGTGTTGTTTCCCATTTTTGCACCTCATAATATTTATTTTTGATTATTCCTTTTGTAATTTCATCTGTATTACTTAAGGGATGATAAAATTATAACATTCGACAAGCTATTTCGACAATACTCTGCAGTGTTTTCACAATATTTTCTATTTTGTAACTTATTTTATTTTTCTAAAAATTAATTTTTTATTAATTTTAATTTTCATTTTTATATATTTTTTTCTTTGCATAAGTATTTGCCTTTTCAAAATTAACATATACTAATACTACATTTTTCAATGTGTTTACTTTATTTTGATACTAGTATTTTTAAATCATTTAATCATTTAATTCATTAATTATTTTTAATAACTTTTCAATTTTTGATTTTTTTGAATAATTGATTAAATTTTATTCAAACGAAAGATTAATAAGAAGATTTTAAAAAAATAATTTTTCTTTTATTTTTATTACTGTGATTACTTCATTTCTAAATTGATAAACTTTTAACTATAAATTTGCAATTGTTTTCTTCTTTAAAAATATAAAGTTCAATTTAGAATTACTCAATATTTTTATTATATATTAAACCACTGAAAATAATTAAAAGGTTAAAAGTATAAGTGATATATAAAAAAAGATATAGAGGCTTTTGCTAGCTTCTATATCTTTTATTTTACATATATTTGTTTATATTGTATTGTTTAAAGTTTTGTTTTTTGTATAAAATAGCATTAGTAGGACATCTATGTATACACTTTAAACATCCTATACACTGATTTTTAAATGTCAATTGCTTATTATTCATAGATATATTATTAGTAGGACAATTTTTTTCACATATATTACAGTCTATACACTTATCTTTATCCAATGAAAATTTCTTTTTAGGAAATTTTTTAGTATACAATAAAAACATATCATAAACTATTTTACTGCTAAATACCTTTTTACTATAATTTATAATTTTTAAATTTTCTTCTAAAAACTTATTTACTATAGCCTCTACCTTTGGTTTTGCATTTACTATGCTTTGTTTTATTTCTTCTTCACTATCTCTTTTAAAGAAAGCTACATAGTAATTATTTGGCATAGAAATAGCTTCATCCACTAATACTTCAAATCCTTTTTTACTAACTACTTTACCAAGATATTTTCTTCCTTGTTTGTCTTCTTTATCTGCAAGTGTTGAATATATTATACATTTTTTATTTGTATCTTTTATATTTTTTATCCAGTCTATTAAAATATCAGGTATCATATCAGCATGTATTGGTCCACCAAATATATAAAAATCATACTCTCTATCTAATTTATTATGCTTTTGTATATCTATAAGATCTATACTTATATTTCTTAACTCAAAATTTTCCTTAAATAATTTTGCTACGTACTCTGTATTTCCTGTTCCTGAAAAATAAATTACTGCCCCTTGTTTATACAAATAATCGCCTCCTTTTTATAACTCATATAACCCTAATACAAAGCTTTATTTTGACTCTTTTAGCATTATATTTTCTAAGTTTATTATCATATCAATATTAAGTCCTTTAGAGTTTAATTTAATCTTTTCTAATTTTATATCTTTGAAATTTTCTTTATGTACTATCACATTTCCTTCATTAAAATCTACTAATATACCTTTTTCCTTTGGGAACCAATCTTTTATAAAACTATTTAATCCCATATCTACTATAAAATTAGCTATCTTTAAATCAAGTAATTTTACTTCTTCTATATTTAATACTAAATCTTTATCCTTATTTAAAGATGGTATAACTTTAACTTCTATTGGAGTGGTTATATTTTTCATTATTTCATAATTTACTCTTGCTTTTATATATCCATCTTCTATATTTATACTTAATTTATTTATTTTATTATTTTTAGTTTTTTCTAGAAAATAATTAACTCCATTTAAAATAGCTTCTTTAGGTACTATAAATTCGCCTTTTATACCTACTGGATTTTTTATTATCTCTACGTTATTTGCTTTAATTCCAGCCACTGCCTCTAAAAATTCTATGCTTTCTGTTTTATTTGATACATTTTCTTCTTTTTTAGTAGGGGTTATAGTAACTTCTTTTTCTTCTTTCTTATTAAATATAAAAAAGCCACTTATGATTAAAACTCCTACTATGGTGCTTATTATAATTTTTTTTCTTTTGTCCATACCATGTGCTCCTCATTTTTTATTTGTCTATATTTAATATTCTACTACAATTTAAAATTATATAAACAAATTTATATTACATCTATATATAAATTTGCTTATATAAAAAGCTATCATTAATAGATAGCTTTTTATATTTCTATTGTTTTATTTTATATTAAATATCTCATAAACTAGATCTCTTATAAGTTTTGGAGCTACCTCATAAGAATAGTCTACTAATATTCTTTCAGTAAACTTATGAGGATCTCTTCCATGAGGTCCATAGTTTATAACAGGAAGATTTAATTTTTTAATATCTTCTAGTGGTAACTTATATTTGTACCCAAGTGAAGGCATATTAGGTTTTAAAAAGTCTATAACATCATCTGCATCTTGTAGTGCAAAATAACTTAAATCAGATAATCCTTGGAAGTATTTTTGTTTTTTAATATCTACGTTATACTCTCTCTTGCCTTTTTCTATTATTTTATCAGCTACTTTGATAAGCTTTTTATCAAATTCTCTGCTCTCATCAAGTCCTACATGCGGATAGTATGGTGGTGCAAAGAATATTATTATCATAGGATTTCTATCTTTTGAAAACTTATGAACCTCTTTAACAATATTTGTACTAACATCTCTCTCATCTAAAGTTTCATCTTCTATCCATATATTTATCATTTCGTCTAAGTGACTTTTAAAATCCTCACCATTATCTTTTAATACTTGACTATAAAATTCATCAAAAGTAAGAACTTTAACATCTAAATCCATGTCTTTTACTGGCAAATTACTTTTATTTTTGTATATTTCTTGATATTTCTTAACTTTATTATAAGCTTCATTTATAGATTCTTCACACACATACCTAAATTTATCTATGGCTTCTTTAGGATTCATTTTGAATGTTTGTAAATTATAATATATTATAGAAGATATTGGAGTTTGGACATTATATAAATCCTTAGTGTCTTTATATTTTAGACAAGTTGGAGGCATAGTAACTTCACCGCTTACGTCTTCACAAAATTCTGTATTTACATCTAATCTACTTATAAGCTCACTAGCTATTAAGTTAGCATTTATTCCAGATAAACTTTCTCCAACATGAGTTTCTTTTCCTACTACATAAAAACCTGGAAGTAGTTTACCGCAAGTTCCTAGATATATATATTTATTGTCATCACCTGGATAAGATGCAAAATCTGGTTCACAATTAAGTACTGTTATAGCTTCTAAATTTTCTTTTTCTAATATTTTATTAGCAAAAGGAATGGCATTTATTGCACCTTCTGAATTTGTTTCTTCATCTGGTACAGCAAGCAACATTATATTTCCTTCAAAGTCTTCTAATTTGCTAAAATACTCTATTAAAGACATTTGTATAGAAAGACCTGTCTTCATGTCCATTATACCTCTACCAAATAACCATTCTCCAGATAATAAATCTTTTTTAGAATCTTCATCTAAATTGTCTATATTATCTCTTAATCTTTTAGTATACTCATATGGTTTTAGTATATATTCCTTTAAATTACCTGCATCTTCTATTCCTACTGTATCCATATGCGCTACTGTAAGTAATGTTTTTTTAGTCGGCTTTTTAGATTTCATAAGTGCACACACAAAATATCTATTTAAGCTATCATTTAAAGGAACTAAGTGTAGGTGATTTGGATTTTCTTTGTAATAGTCTAGTTCTGATAATTTTTTATACACTAACTTTGCCATATTTTCTTCGTTATTAGTTCCTGATACACTATTTTGACCTACTAACTCAATAGCCAAACTTTTAAGTTCTTCACTACTTAACCACATAAAATTTTCCCCCTAATTTTATATATAAAAATTATAGTAATGCATTTAAAAATAAATCAGTTAATAACATTTAATCTAAACTTATTTATAATAACTATTTATTCATTAACTCTTTATTGTTAAAAAAGCTATCAGACTCTTTTTTAACTTCTTTTCTAAGTAGTAAAACTCCTATCATATTAGTAACTATTACTCCAGCTAAAGTAAAGTCTAATAATACAATTACACTTCTTAAATCTACTAAAGCACCTACCATTATAAATGCCAAGTAAACTATTCTCATAACCTTAGCAAACTTACTTCCAAATAAATATTCAGCTTGTTTTTCTCCGTAAAATATTATTACTATCATAGTTGAGAATACAAATAAAAGCATACAAATAGTTAACATTCCTCCACCAAAACTACTTCCAAATACAGTTTGCATTGCCATAGCTGGCATAGCTGCTGCCTTACTAGCACCAACTTGCGTCCATATATCTGTTGTTAATACTAAAAATCCTGACATAGTACATATTATTAATGTAGCTACTATTATTTCAAATACTCCCCATAAACCTTGTCTTGCAGGATGATCAGTTATTGCTGCACTATGTGCTATAGTAGATGTACCCATACCAGCTTCATTTGAATAAGCTCCTCTTGCTGCTCCTGCTTTTATGGTAGATGCTACTGCTGAACCCGCGAATCCACCAAAGGCTGCTACAGGTGTAAAAGCACTCTCTATTATTAGCATAAATGCTCTAGGTATTTCAGTAAAATTAAGACCAATAACTATTAAAGCCATAACTATGTATAGACATGCCATTATAGGAACTAACTTTTCTGTTATCTTTCCTATTCTTTTTATACCACCATATACTACAAAACCTACAAATGCCACTAATAATATTCCAGATACAATAGGTGCTATATTTATGGTTTCTGCACTTTGAACAAAAGATGCTGATTGCGTTGCTATTGAAGGAGCTATTTCTATCATTAAGAAAAATGCAAATAAACTACCAAGCCAAGGGAATTTTAATCCATCTCTTATATAATACATTGGTCCACCTACATACTCTCCTTCTTCATTTTTCACCCTATACTTTATACCAAGTATTATTTCTGAGTACTTAAGGGCGCATCCAAATAATGCTATAAGCCACATCCAAAAAATAGCTCCAGGGCCTCCAGTAGCTACCGCAAGTGGAACTCCTATTATGTTTGATGCTCCTATAGTAGATGCAAGCGCTGAAGTCGCTGCTTGAAACGGGCTTATAGTCCCATCACCATCAGTTTTAGCGAACATCTTCCCGAAAGTCTGTTTTAGTATAAATGGTAACTTAGTAAATTGAAAAAACTTAAGTGTGAAAGTCATTACTATACCACCACCTACTAATATAACTAAAACAGGATATGTCCATAGCCAATTAGTAAAACTTTCAAATAATTCAAACATTATACCAACTCCATAATTTTATTAAATAGAGAAGTTTCTATTTATTAAACAATATTCCTATACTGTCTAATAAATGTATAAAGTTATTATTTTTAATATAATAAAAAACACCAATGTATAAGAAATTATCACTACCTATACATTAGTGTTTTTGTTTGATTAAATATTAATTTACCTTTATAGCTAAATCCTTTTTGTCTTCTCTAATACCCATGTTAGCAGATATTAAAGCTATAATATTCATAGCTATAAATATCACAAATCCTATTTTATACCCAAGTACTACATTACTAGCATTCATATCTATAGTAAAAGCTATAAATAAATTTATTATACCGCTACCTATAAATTCACAAGTATTTACAACGCTAGTAGATAATCCTGAGTATTTTTCTTCATTTTTATATTGAACATCATTAAATGCTTGTATATGACTCATATTTATAGTTCCCACTATAAAAAATAATATCGGAAGAGTGAAAATAGGTGGCTTGACATTACTTATAAGTATTATATAAGACCATATGAATATATTTATTATGTTGCCAAATTTTATAACATTAAATTTATTAGTTTTTATTCTAGCAAATACATAATCCATAAATAAAGCACCAAATACAAGACCATAAGTCAAAAATGATGCAATAAAAGCTGCTACACTCTTTTTAACTTCATAAACATCTGTAATATACGATACTATCCACAAACTACTAAATGCGGTAGTTATACCAACCATAGAAAACATAATTAAAGAATTATACCAAGTCGCTTTATTTCTAAATACAGACTTTAATCCTTTAAGTAAATTTAATTTTTCTTCTTCTATAACTTCTATATCAACTTTAAATCCATATTCTTTTGGGGTATCTCTAACTACTAAATATATTACTATCCCACATAAAACTCCTATAATACCTATTAATATAAAAGAATTTCTCCAACCTATAATATCATTTAGAAATACTAATGGAAATGTTGCAAATACACCACCTAAGCACCCTATAAAAGAAAACTTAGCTGTAGCTGATGTAAACTCTTCTTTTTTAAACCAACTTCCTTGAAACTTTAACACAGAAAGTAAAGTTACAGATACTCCCGCACCTATCATTACTCTAGATAGATAGGCTACTTTTATCCCTTCTATAAATCCAAACAATATAGAACCAATTCCACCTATAAGCATACCTATACTACATACTTTTCTAGGTCCATATCTATCAAGAAGTATTCCCCCTGGTATTTGCATAAGTGCATATGCATATAAAGTAAATGATGCAATATTAGATATTTCTATATTACTAAATCCTAATTCTAAGGATAAATTATCAGATATAACTGCCGTAGATAACCTTAGAAAATAAGCTATTACAAAAGAAAATGTAAGTACAGACCATATACCCCATTTAGTTTTATTATAGTTTTTCATCTTACTCCCCTATCCTTTTACTATTTTTAATTATTTTACCTTACTATTTCAGTATACAAATATTTTACTTGTTAATAAACTATAATTTTTATAAAAGACTTTTTATTTTGCTAAAATGTAATTTTAATTATGCTTTTTTATTAAAACTACCTTTATAATAAATGTACTCTAAATATTTATAAAAAAAATGCCATATAAATGGCATTTATCTTAAAGAATTTATTCTTATTTTATCAAGTTCATCTTCATTAAATATATGATTATTATAAAGCACTAAATACTCTTCACTTACAGTGGAATCAAATACTATTAAATCATCAGTGTTTATACTTATATTTATATTTTTATCATATATTTTTCTAACTGGATGATTTTTTATATCATCTACTGCCCCTAGATATATATTACTAGTAGGGCATATATTTAATCTTATATTTCTTTCTTTTATCATGTCCAATACATAATCACTTTCAACTGCTCTAAATCCATGTTGAAGTTCATCTATATTAAGAGTTTCTATAGCTTCTTTAACATTTTCTGCACCTAAAAACTCTCCTGCATGTACTTTTAATTTTAGTCCATTTTTTTTAGCATAATCATAGTATATTTTATATCTATCAAATCCAACTATTTCTTCATCTCCATATAAATCTATAGACTTAAACACTTTACTATCTATAATTTTAGGTATTAGTTTTTCAAGATTTTCATCACTTATACTTTTAGCTATACCTATTTCTGGTCTAAAATCTATTTTATCCTTGTACTTATCAACTAAGCTTCCTATACAATCAAAAAAATCTTTATCATTTTCAAATCTTAATATATCATGACAGTCTACACTAGCTTCAAGTATTACTATATTATCATCTATAGCATCTTTAATAGTTGCTTCTATTGTCCATAGAAAATCTTCTTTAGTTTTTATATGATTCATATATTCATTAAATATAAAATCATCTAATCCTTTTATTCCCTTCATCTCTTTAGAAGGTCTTTTTATTTTACCTTTTGTATAGCTATGTATATTATCAAATTTCATACCTAAGCCACAATGATTGTGAAGTTCTGATTTTTTTATAGTTTTTAATCCTTTTAAGTCATTTTCTTTTAGATATCTCTTAAAGTTTTGGCTATTTGTCATATTTTCCTCCTTAGGCGTTTTAATCCATTATAACATATCATAGTTATTTTTCTTACTATATTAATTTTTTAATAGAATTTATTACTAAATCTATATCACAAAAATCATGAGTTGCCATTAGTGTAACTCTAAGTATAGCTTCTCCTTTTTTTACTGTTGGATATCTTATTGCTGGTATATGTATACCATCTTCTAGTAAGCTTTCACTAATTTTAACTGCCTTTTTTTCATCTCCTATTAATATAGGTATAATTGGTGTTTCTCTATTAATATCAAATCCAATATTTTTAAGACCTTTACATAGGTATTTTACATTTTCTTTTAGTTTTTTAACTAAGTATGGATTATCTTCAATCATTTCAAAACTTTTAATTGATGCCCCTATAACTGCTGGAGAAAGTGCTGTTGAGAATATAAAGCTTCTTGATTTATTTCTTAAATAGTCGATAATATCATTATTAGCACATACAAATCCGCCTTCACTTCCTATTGATTTAGAGAGAGTTCCTATTGTTATATCTGGTTTTATATTAAGATACTCACTACTTCCTCTTCCAGTTTTTCCTATTACCCCTGTAGCATGTGCATCATCTACTATAGATATAAGGTTATGTTTTTTAGCTATTTTAACTATTTCATCTAGTTTACATATATCTCCATCCATACTAAATACACTATCAGTAACTATTATTCCATGCTTTGGATTTATTTCTTTTATCTTGTTAGTTAAATCTTTAATATCATTATGCTTATATACTATAGTTTTTCCTTTTGATAACCTACACCCATCTATTATAGATGCATGGTTTAATTCATCACTAAATATATAATAATCTTCATCACATATAGCCGAGATTACTCCTATATTTGCCATATATCCAGTATTAAATATTATCGCATCTTCATACCCTTTAAACTTTGCTATTTTTTCTTCTAGTTTTTTGTGTAAATCATAACTACCTGTAGTTAATCTTGAACCTCCAGAACCTAATCCGTATCTATTAATAGCTTCTATTGCGCTTTTTTTAACCTCTTTATTATTACAAAGCCCAAGGTAATTATTAGAAGACATTAAAAGAACTTTTTTGTTATTTATAGTTGTATATTTATCTTGTGGTTCATTTAAATATTTTATCTGTCTATAAAGATTATTCTCTTTTATTTTTTGTAGTTTTGCTTTTATATTATCCATTATATCTCCTTATTTATTATTTAAATATGACTTTATCTTTAACTATAACTTTAGTATTTTCAAGGTATTTTATAGTATCTTCAAGTGTATATCCAAAGTCTTTAGTAGGGTCATATAAAAATATTCTTCCTCCTCTATCCTCACCTATATCTTTCATATGTTTAACCCTTATATATCCAAATTCTTTACTTGCTATATATCCTGTCGTATAATTTTTATCATCAGAACAACATATTTCACCTACTATATTAGGAGCATTGCATACCTTAGATGATAGGCATAATGCTTCTATAAAATGTGTATTTTTAAGTAGTTTTTCATTTTTATTTAGGTTATTAGTATATTCATGTTGTTTATCTAGTCTATCTATTTTTAAATCTTCAAAGTCCATATAAGTTGCTCTTATTCCTCTTAACTTATCTTTTTCTAGTCTTTTAAGATTATTAACATCAAGAAGTACTGCACCTCTCATATTTTTTATACTTTTAAAT
>NZ_JBDPHA010000020.1:0-34965 GCF_039841805.1 Romboutsia sp. 1001216sp1 | reverse complement strand
TACCTGGTTGATAGGTCGAAGGTGTAAGTGCAGTAATGTATTTAGCTTATTGATACTAATAGGTCGAGGACTTGACCTCATTTAAATGATGAATCTAAATGGTATACAGTTTTGAAAGTACTAATAAAACTAAATATGCGGGTGTAGCTCAATGGTAGAGTTCCGGCCTTCCAAGCCGGCTGTGAGGGTTCGATCCCCTTCACCCGCTCCAGATAAAGATTATGTGGTTATTATAGCAAAGAGGATACACCTGTTTCCATACCGAACACAGAAGTTAAGCTCTTTAGCGCTGATGGTACTTGGGGGGCGACCCCCTGGGAGAGTAAGACGTAGCCACGTAATCTTTTTTATTTTAAGAAACTATTGAAAAATAGTTTCTTTTTTTGTTTATCTATACTCAAATTATAGATAATAGGGAATACTAAATTTTATTTATATTAAGGAGGGATGAATTGGATTTAATTTTATTTAAATTTTTGTATTTTCTATTATTCTTTGGATTATCAAGTATAGCAGGAATGCTGATTCCATTTTTACAATATAAAGGGTTTAGTCCAATAGAAACGGCTACATTAATAAGTTTTTACACTGTAAGCGGAATTTTGGGACAACTAATAGCAGGTTGTTGCTGTGATAAATTAAAAACAATTAAAAAAATATTTATATTTTCTTTATTAGGTGTAATGTTTAGTACAGCTTTAGCTATTTTTATAAATATTAAAATATTATTTTATATTAGTTTTGTAATTATGGGATTTTTTTATTATATATTGACTAGTATACCTGATAGTTGGGTAATAGAAAGTGGAGAAAATGCAAAGTCAAAATTTGGATTTTTTAGAGCTTTTGGTTCAACTGGGTGGGCATTTGGAGTATTAGCATCAGGAATTATAACAGAAAAGTATGGATATCATATATTAAACATAATATATCTAATAATGTTGTCATTAACTCTATTTATAAGCCTTAAGATAAAAGATACGGTAAAAGAATATAAGGGTTGTGGAAATTTAAAAGAGTTATTCAATAATAAAGAATATATACTCACTGTAATTATATTATTAATAATTTGTATCCCGTTTAGAGGATACTGTCAGTTAGTACCTTATAGAATAGAATATGTAGGGGGAAACACTGTAAACTTAGGAATATTTAATTTTATAAGCTCAATAAGTGAGATAGCTATGCTTATTTTAGCACAAAAAATTATGCATAAATTAAGTCCTGACAAATTATTATTATTATCACCATTAGGACTATTTCTTCAAATACTAACCCTAAGATTTGGAAGTAATATAAATATTATATATATTAGTGCTGTCCTACAAGCATTTACATTACCAATAATATTAGTAGTAGGAAAAATAATAATAGATAGAATATCTCCTAGTAATTTAAAAACATCATCACAGTTAGTAGCATTTGCTATATTTAATAGTGTATCAACTATAATTGGAACTGCTAGTGTTGGATATTTTATAGAGAAGTTTTCCTTGGATAAAGCTAATTTATTTCTATTAGGGTGTAATATGCTATCTATATTAGGCGCATTATATTACGACAGAAATATTAAAGATAGGACTATATAAAATTAATAATATAAATTTATTAAAGTAGAATATTAAAGCTGCTTTATGGAAAAATAATAAATAGAAGTCATGATATTATTTACATAGAAGGAGAAAAACTATGGGAAAAATAAAGAAAACTATGGATGGAAATGCAGCAGCAGCATATGTATCATATGCTTATACTGAGGTAGCTGCAATATTTCCAATAACACCATCATCAAATATGGCAGAATCAGTGGATGATTGGTCAGCTAAAGGTTTAAAAAATATATTTAATCAAAAAGTAAATGTTGTTGAAATGCAATCTGAGGCAGGAGCAGCAGGAGTATTTCATGGATCACTACAATCAGGAGCATTAACTACTACTTATACAGCATCACAAGGATTGCTTCTTATGATACCTAATATGTATAAAGTATCAGGAGAGTTGCTTCCAGGAGTATTCCATGTAAGTGCTCGTGCCTTAGCAGCCCAAGCATTATCAATATTTGGTGATCATCAAGATGTTATGGCAGCACGCCAAACTGGATGTGTAATGTTAGCATCAGGGTCAGTTCAAGAGGTAGCAGACTTAGCACCCGTAGCTCATTTAGCAGCAATAAAAGGAAGACTTCCTTTTATACATTTCTTTGATGGATTTAGAACATCACATGAAATACAAAAAATAGAAGTACTTGAGTACTCAGACTATGCAAACTTACTAGACAAAAAGGCATTGCAAGAATTTAGGAATAGAGCTTTATCTCCAAATCATCCTGTAGCTCGTGGTACAGCTCAAAATCCTGATATATACTTCCAAACAAGAGAAGCAAGTAATAAGTATTATGAAGAAATAGTTCCGATAGTAGAAAATTATATGAATAAAATTGGCGAATTAACAGGTAGACAATATGGATTATTTAACTACTACGGAGCAGAAGATGCAAAAGAAATATTAATAGCAATAGGTTCAGTAACTGAGGCTATTGAAGAAACTATAGATGAATTAAATGCAAAAGGCGAGAAATATGGACTGGTAAAAGTTCATTTATTTAGACCATTTAGTAAGGAACATTTATTAAAAGTAATTCCAAAGAGTGTTAACAAAATATGTGTACTAGATAGAACTAAAGAACCAGGTGCAATAGGAGAACCTCTGTATCTAGATGTACGTGCTGCATATTATGGACAAGAAAATGCTCCTATGATTATAGGTGGTAGATATGGACTTGGATCAAAGGATGTAACACCAACAGATATAAAAGCTATATTTGATAACTTAGTATGTGACAATCCAAAAGATCAATTTACAGTAGGAATAGTTGATGATGTAACTCATAAATCTTTAGAAGTTAAAGAAGAACTTAAAGTAGTAAAACAAGGAACTATAAATTGTAAGTTCTGGGGACTTGGATCAGATGGTACAGTTGGAGCAAATAAACAAGCTATAAAGATAATAGGAGATAATACAGATAAGTATGTTCAAGCATACTTTGCATATGATTCTAAAAAATCTGGTGGGGTAACTATGTCTCACTTAAGATTTGGAGATGAACCAATAAGATCTACTTATTTAATAGATAGTGCAGATTATATAGCTTGTCATAATCAATCATATGTAACTCAATATGATTTATTAAAAGGATTAAAATCAAATGGTACATTTGTATTAAATACAATATGGGATGAAAAAGAATTAGAAGAGCATTTACCAGCAAAGATGAAAAATTACTTAGCTAAAAATAATATAGACTTCTACACAGTCAATGCTACTAAAATAGCACAAGAAATTGGTCTTGGAAATAGAATAAATATGATAATGCAATCAGCATTCTTTAAATTAGCAAATATAATACCTGAAGAAGAGGCAACTAAATATTTAAAATCATCAATAAGTAATGCTTATGGTAAAAAGGGTGAAAAAGTTGTTAATATGAACT
Organism: Romboutsia sp. 1001216sp1; assembly: GCF_039841805.1. Lineage (NCBI taxonomy): Bacteria > Bacillati > Bacillota > Clostridia > Peptostreptococcales > Peptostreptococcaceae > Romboutsia > Romboutsia sp. 1001216sp1. The sequence continues at coordinate 31,475 of NZ_JBDPHA010000020.1, read as the reverse complement.
ATGAAGCAGTAGAGCAAGGTAAGAGTGCTCTAGTAAAGATAAATATACCAGATTCATGGGCAAATGCAACAGATAGTGAAGAACATCATGAAAATGAGCCAGAATTTATAAGAGAAATATTAAGACCTATGAATGCCCAAGAAGGAGATTCTTTACCTGTAAGTGCATTTAATGGAATAGAAGATGGTACATTCCCAGCAGGAACCGCAGCTTATGAAAAACGTGGTATAGGAATTAATGTTCCAGAATGGATACTAGAAAACTGTATTCAATGTAATCAATGTTCATATATATGCCCTCATTCAACTATAAGACCATTCTTATTAAATGAAGAAGAAGTAAATAATGCACCTGAAACTTTCAGAACTAAAAAAGCTGTTGGAAAAGCATTTGGTGGTTTACAATATAGAATGCAAGTAGATACTATGGACTGTACAGGTTGTGGAAACTGTGCAGATATATGCCCAGCTAAAGACAAAGCATTAGTGATGAAACCTCTAGATACTCAGATAGATGCAGAAATACCAAACTGGGATTATGCAGTATCTAAAGTATCATATAAAGGAGATCTAGTTACTGCAAATAATGTAAAAGACTCTCAATTTAGAACTCCACTTATTGAGTTCTCAGGAGCTTGTGCAGGATGTGGAGAAACTGCTTATATAAAACTTGTAACACAATTATATGGAGATAGAATGATGATAGCAAATGCTACAGGATGTTCATCAATTTGGGGTGGTTCAGCACCTTCAATTCCATACACTGTAAATCATGAAGGAAAAGGTCCTGCATGGGCTAACTCATTATTTGAAGATAATGCAGAGTTTGGATATGGTATGTATTTAGGTGTAAAACAAATTAGATTAAAGTTACGTGACTTAATGGAAGAGTTAGTGGCTAGTGAAGAATCTAATGAGTATAAAGATGTATTTGAAAATTGGATAAATACTATGAATGATGGAGAAGCATCTAAAGAGGCTAGTAAAAAGGTTATAGAAGTTATAGAAAACAAATCATTTAGTGGAAAAGCTAAAGAATTAGTAGATGAAATTAAAGCTAGAAAAGATTATTTAGTTAAAAGATCTCAATGGATAGTAGGTGGAGATGGCTGGGCATATGATATTGATTATGGTGGACTTGATCATGTACTAGCATCAGGAGAAGATGTAAATGTATTAGTATTTGATACTGAGATATATTCAAATACAGGAGGACAAGCATCAAAGTCTACTCCATTATCAGCTATGGCTAAATTTGCTGCATCAGGTAAGAGATCTAAGAAAAAAGATTTAGGTATGATGGCTATGAGTTATGGAAATGTATATGTAGCACAAGTATCTATGGGTGCAGATAAAAATCAACTTATTAAAGCAGTAATGGAAGCTGAAAAATATGATGGGCCTTCATTAATAATAGCATATGCACCTTGTATATCTCACGGATTAAAAGAAGGTATGGGAAGAAGCGTTCATAATGAAGCAGAAGCAGTTGCTAGTGGATATTGGCATTTATATAGATACAACCCAGAACTTAAGAAAGAAAATAAAAATCCATTTAACTTAGATTCAAAAGAACCAAAAGGAAATGTAAGAGACTTTATAATGGGTCAAGTAAGATATTCTGCAATAGCTAAGCAATTCCCAGATGTAGCAGAGGAATTATTTACACAACTAGAAGAAAATATACAAGAAAGATATGAAACATATAAGAGACTAGCAGGGAAATAAATAAAGAGTGCGTACTTTTAAGTACGCACTTTTTATATCAAAATTAAACAAAGTTTAATAATAGTAAAAAAAGTGGTATCATTATATAATAGCTTAAATTAAAAAATTTATTAGAAAAATAAATTGTAATAATAAAATTTAGAAATGAGGATCTAATATGGCTAAAACAACAAAAAAAGCAGCTATTATCTTAATGATTATAATATTAACATCAAAAGTGACAGGTTTTTTAAGGGATATAGTACTAGCGAGGACATTTGGTGCAGGTCATATAACAGACGCATATCTTACAGCACTTAATATACCGGTAGTACTATTTGATGGTATAAGTGCATCTCTTGGAACAACATTTATACCAATGTTTTTTAGTATAAGAGAGAAACAGGGAATAGATGAAGTATATAAGTTTACAAGTAATGTATTAAACATAGTAACTGTAATAAGTATGATATTAATCGCAATAGGAATATTATTTGCTCCATATATAGTTAAGATATTTGCTATGGGATTTAAAGGAGAGGTGTTAGATTTAACTATATCTTATTCTAGAATATTAATTTTTTCTATGATATTTATAGCTATAAATGGTTTAATAACATCTTTTTTAGTTGCATCAGGAGATGTTCATATATCAGGTTTAATAACGATACCATTTAATATATTTGTAATGATAGCAATAGCTTTAGGTTCAATAACAAATTCATATTTTATGGTATATGGTACTTTATTTGCATATATAGCACAGCTTTTATTTCAGATACCATTTTTATTTAAACATGGATATAAGTATAAATTTATTATAGATTTTAAGGACGAAAATATAATAAAGATATTATATCTTATATTGCCAGTATTTCTAGGTTCTTATGTTAACCAAATAAATACAGTTGTTAATAGAACTTTAGCATCTACACTAGATTCTGGGAGTATAACAGCTCTAAACTATGCAAATAAGCTAAATATGTTTGCAGTAGGTATTATAGTAATATCTTTATCTACTGTAATGTATCCAATACTATCTAAATTAGCTAGTGAAAAAAAAATAAAAGCTTTTAAATATAACGTATCAAAATCTTTAAATATAACACTGATAGCTATGATGCCTATAATGGTTATAGTAATGGGATTATCAACACCTATAGTAACTTTGTTATTTGAACATGGATCATTTAACTCAAAAGCTACTGAATTAACATCAACAGCACTACTTTATTACTCTATGGGGATAGTTGCGTATGGATTAAGAGAGATACTTTCTAAATCATTTTATTCACTACAAGATACAAAAACCCCAGTAAAAAATGCAACTGTATCCGTTATAATAAATGTAATATTATCTATTGTCCTAGTTAAATATATGGGTATAGGTGGTCTTGCTTTAGCTAGTTCTATATCTGCTATAGCAACGTCTGTATTATTATTTATATCTCTTAGAAAAAAGATAGGAAGAATAGGTATGAAAAATACAATAATAACTTTTATAAAAGTAGCGATAGCATCAATTATTATGGGATTAATAATAAAATTTTCATACTATGAGATAGTTAATCTAGGAATGAATATTTTTGAAAAACAAAAACAACTTATAGCCATATCTTGTATAGGGTCTACATTAATTGGGTTAATTATATATATAATATTAACATTAATTTTTAATATAAGAGAATCAAAAGAAGTAGCGTATATGATTAAATCAAAGTTTAGACAAATTATTTATAAAAGATAGATCTATAAAGGAAATTCAAGATTTATGTAGAATACTAAAAGTATTAGAAAATAAGGGGGATAGACATGAGAGAAGAGGTAGAAAAAGCATTAGTGAAAGTTAGACCAATTCTTCAAAGAGATGGTGGAGATGTAGAACTAATAGACGTTAATGACCAAGGAGTTGTATTAGTGAAGTTACAAGGAGCATGTAAAGGATGCCCAGGAGCAACAATGACATTAAAGGCTATTATTGAAAATTTACTTGTTAAGGAAGTTAAAGGTGTAACTCAAGTTATAGGAATATAAAAAAGAAAAGTGCATTTGGCACTTTTCTTTTTTTGCAAAGAGTATTAATTTATCCGTAAAATAGGCACCGATATATTTGAGAGATGTTTTGAAACATATATAAAGTAGAAAAATGATGTATAATATAGTATAATTTTGTAGGAATGATTTTTAAATAAGGGGAAAATAATGAAAAATAAATATATTGCAGGAATGATTTTATTTATAACTATATTAATATTAGGGGATGGATATAAAGTATATGGTTATGATGTACACTTTACAAAAATAAGCAATAAAGATGGCTTGTCTCAGTCAACAGCAGAAGTTATTATTCAAGATCAAAAAGGATACATGTGGATAGGTACTAATGATGGTCTTAACAAATATAATGGGTATGATTTTAAGATATATAGACATAATCAAAGGTCAAAAAGCAGTATAGCAAACAATTACATAGTAAGCCTTCAAGAAGATAGTAATGGAGATATATGGGTAGGAACAGCTAATGGGCTTAGTAAAATAGATATTAATACAGATAAGATAACTAACTATTTTAATGACAAAGAAAGTGGAAATTTATCTCACAATAACATAGGAGATATTCTTATGACTAAAGATGGAGATATAATAGTAGGAACATCAGATGGACTTAATCTATATAATTCTGAAGAAGATAAGTTTGAGCGAATTTTAGGAGGAAAAGAAGATTTAAGTAGCCAATATATACGTGAATTAGAAGAAGATGAGTATGGGAATATATGGATAGGAACAAAAAGTGGAGTAGATAAATTAAATACAAAGAATAAAAAAGTATATAAATATAGTATAGGTGAAGATGTAAATAAAACAATAAAAGATGACATATATGCTTTATTATATGATGATGGGTATATGTGGGTTGGAACTTTTAAAAACGGATTAAATAAAATTAATATAGAAACTAATGAGATAAAAAAATATACACATGATCAGAATAATAGCAAATCCATACCAAGTAACTTTATAAGAGAAGTGTATAAGGATAGCAATGATACATTATGGGTAGGAACAGATAGGGGACTTGCAAAAATAAATGAAGGTAAAGAATTTATTACATATAAAAATGAAAGTACCAACTATAATTCAGTATCTCAGGACAACGTTTTTGATATAATTGAAGATAAAAGTGGACTTATATGGGTTGGAACATATTCGGGCATAAGCATATTTGACCCTAAAAATAAGATAATTCATTATAAAAATAATCCTAATGACAAGAACTCATTAAGTGAAAATATAGTTCATGGTATATATGAAGATGAAGATGAATTATTATGGGTTGGTACAAACTCTAAAGGGATAAACATAATTAATAGAAAAAATGGAGATGTAAGTCATTTAAATAGAGAAAATACAAACTATACACTTAGTGATAATTCTATAAATGATATAACTGGAAAAGAAGACAAAATATATATAGGAACTAGAAGTGGTTTAAATATAATAGATAAGAATGATAATAGTATAATTGTATACGACAAATCCAATGGGCTAAAAGAAGATGATATAAGAACTGTATTTATAGACAGTAAAGATAACTTATGGGTGGGAACTCCAAATGGGATAAGTATAATAAACTTTAAGACTAATGATATAATCAATTTAGATGAAGTTCTAGAAAAGTCAGGAATAGAGTCTTTATTTGCTAAAGTTATATATGAAGATAAAAGTGGTGTATACTGGATAGGGTGTTTTATAGACAATGGTCTTATAAGTATAGATCCTAAATCAAAAGAAATAAAAAACTATAAATATGATAAAAATGATGAAAGTTCTATAAGTTCAAATACTATAAGAGATATAAATGAAGATATATATGGAGATTTATGGATAGGGACTAGTTATGGTTTAAATAAGCTAGATAAAGAAACGGGTAAATTTACTACTTATACAACCGAAGAGGGACTTTCAAATGATATCGTATATGGGATTTTAAATGATTATAAGGGAAATTTATGGTTAAGTACTAATTCAGGTTTATCAAGACTAAATATAAAGACAAAAAAAATTGAGAATTTTGGCATAACAGATGGATTACAAGGTGGAGAGTTTAATGGAAATGCTTTATATAAAAATAAGAAAGAAGAGTTAATATTTGGAGGAATAAATGGACTAAATATATTCCATCCATCTGATATAAATACTGAAAAATACACGCCTAAAGTTATGTTTGATAACTTTGAGATAAATGGCAAAAAATATAATGATATAAATAACATGGAATTTGAGCATGATGAAAATTTCATAAATATAACTTTGTTTTTACCTGATTATAGAAACACTAAGAATATACAGTATTATTATATGCTAGAAGGGACTAAAGAAGGATGGCGTAAAGTTGAATCTAATGATATAAATTATAGCAATTTAGATCCAGGAAATTACACATTAAGGGTAAAAGCAAGGAGCTATAATGGAACGATAACTAGTGAAAATCAAGTTAAGTTTAATATAAAACCCCCATTTTATAAAAGTAACTTAGCAATTTTTATATATATAATAATATTTGTATTTATAATTTATTATAATGTAAATCGAGTGAACCGCTTAGATAATATGGTAAAGAAGAGAACAGCTCAATTAAGAAAAGAGATGCAAAAAAGTAATGAGCTTTTAAATAAAGTAATAGACCTAGAAAGAAGAAAAAATAATTACTTTATAAATTTATCTCATGAACTACGAACGCCTCTTAATGTAATTTATACAACTGAACAACTTATAACAGAATTTAATAAATCTCAAGGTGGTATAGAACGAGAAAAATTATCTCAATATATGATGGTAATGGATAGAAATACCAAAAGATTATTAAGGCTAATAAATAATCTAATTGACACCACAAAGATAGAATATGGCAAATATAAATTAGACCTAAAAGAAAATGACATTGTATATGTGGTTGAAGAAGCCACATTATCATTAAAAGAGTATGTAGAAAACAATGGTATAGAGTTAATAATTGACCCAGAGGTTGAGGAAAAATATATCGTATGTGATGCTAGTGAAATTGAGAGATGTATAGTTAATTTAGTGGGAAATGCTGCTAAATTTACACCGAGGGGTGGAAAAATTATAATAACTATAAAAGAAGATAATGACAATGTAATAATTACTGTAGAAGATACAGGTATAGGTATAGATAATAAATACCATGAATCCATATTTAATAGATTTAATCAAGTTGTAGATGCAAACTCAGAAGTAAAAGGTGGAAGTGGATTGGGACTTACTATAACAAAACAGATAGTTGAACTTCACAATGGTAAGATATACTTAGAAAGTGAAATAAACAAGGGTACTAAGTTTACTATTATCTTATAAAATATAAAAAGAACGTTGTATTAATACAACGTTCTTTTTATATTTTATATCTACTAATGCATCATTCCGATAAACATTCCAATAAAGTAAGGTATAAGCCATATAGACCAAACCACTATACTAAATTTATGGAATACTTTCTTTTGGTTTTCATTATTTTTATATAATACATAAGTTGCCCAAAAAGCATGAAATAGCATAAGAACTATAGCAAGTAAACCTGTTATCCCATGTATACTCTCTGCAACAGGAGAGATAGATAAATTTCCGCTAGAAGCTATACTAGTCATTGTAGTTGTACCTAATGTATCACATACAAGGCCTAACCAAAATATTATAACATGTTTTTTAGTTAAGGTATTAGCTCTTCTTTCGCTAAAAACACCTACAGTGTAAAATATAAGTGCGAATGTAATGAATGTAATAGCCATTATCAGTTTAGTACTCATAGTTGTCACTCCTTAATTTTAGATAAAATATTTTCTAAGTTTAGTTTAAGATCGTGTAAATCTTCATTATTACAATTTCTAAAAGTATTATCAAAACTTTTTTGAATCTTAGATCGAAACTCAAAAGCAAAAGACTTTCCTTTATCAGTAAATTTTAGATAAGTATTTCGTTTATCAGTTTCCTTTTTAAATTTCTCCAAATATCCACTCTGTTCAAGTCTAGTAACTATACCTGAAACAGTACCTTTTGCTAAAGACATTTTTTTGCAAAGATCAGATATTGTTAAATCATCATTGTGAGCAATAATTTTAATTACTATAATTTGTTGATAAGTCAAACTTTCTTCTTCAAAATTGTCTTCTATAGAATACATTGTCTTAGAGTAGAGCTCTTTTAATAGCAAGGTTATTTTAAAACAGTCATATTTTGAATTCAAAAAATCACCTCTATAATTTATTACCCAAAAAGTTTTTATGCAAACAATTAAAAGTTAAAAAGTGAATAATTTATATATAAACTAATTTCAAAAAGATATATAGACAAAGAAAAATAACATATAATAATTAATAAAATATTTTTTTAATAAGGAGGATTAAAGTGATAGGCGCAGTAAATACATATAGAGGAAGCCTAGTTGAGTGTAGCCATAATGTTCATATAGCTGTAGTCGATAGTAATAATAAGTTACTAAAGTATTATTCAAATCCAGAGAAAATTATATATGCAAGATCTAGTGTAAAACCAATACAGGTAATACAGGTTTTAGAGAGTGGAGCTTGTGAAAAATATAATATAAGTGATAAAGAAATAGCATTAATGTGCTCTTCTCACTCTAGTGAAGATTACCATGTAGAGGGGATAAATAGTATATTAAAAAAATCAAATCTTAGTGAAGATAATTTAAAGTGTGGAACTAAGGTACCATTTAACTTAGATGTATACAAGAATTTAATTAGGTCAGGAAAAGATATAACTAAAAAACATCACAGTTGTTCTGGAAAGCATTGTGGGATGTTGATTAGTGCTAAGGCTAATAAGGAAAATTTAGATGATTACTTAGAATTGAAACATCCGGTTCAGCAAAGAATATTAAATAATATGTCTAAGATATGTGGATGTGATAAGAAAGATATTTTAATTGGAATAGACGGATGTGGTGCTCCAACACATGCACTTAAATTAAAAAACTTAGCATATGGATTTGCACAAATGGCTAATCCAACAAATATATATGTAAAATCTGAATACATAAATAGAATAACTAAAGCTATGATTAGTTATCCCGAGATGGTAGGAGGAAGTGATAGATTTTGTACAGAATTAATGAAGGCATGCAAAGGAAGAATATTTGGGAAAATGGGATCTGAGGGTGTATATTTATTAGGAGATAAAAAAAATGGAATAGGTATAGCTGTTAAGACAGAAGATGGAAGTGATATATCCACCAACTGTGCAGTGGTAGAAACTTTAGATCAATTAGGTTTAATATCTAAAGAGGAAAAAGAAAAATTATCTAAGTTTCATAATCCAAAATTAAAAAATGCTAGAGGAAAAATTATTGGAGAAACAAAATCAGAGTTTAAACTTAGGTAATTTGTGGTAAGAATATAATATATTAAATTAATCAAAATAGAGATATATATATTTACAATAATAGGTATAATAAAAGTAAGATAAAATAAAGTATTTACAAATGTTTATATGGTAATTATAATTAAGAGATGCAAAATTTAACAACGAGGTGGCTGGACATGAAAAAGTTAGGAAACGTATTACATGGTTTAAAAGAAGAATTAACAGGATTAGCAGGGGTTATGTTAGCTTCAGAAAGAATGAATACACAAAGATGTATAGGAAAAGATTTAGATACAACTAAGACTATAATAGACCAAGATGTAGAAAAAGAAGAATTAACACAGGAAGAGTTAAATAAGTTAGGAAAAGAAATATCTACAATAGCGAAAGAAATAAAAGGGATATCAGGAGTTATGTTAACATCAGAGAGAATAAATACTCAAAGATGTATAGGAAAAGATTTAGATACAACTAAAACTATAATAGATCAAAGTGTTGATAAAGAAGAGTTTACAGAAGAAGAAATAAGCAATTTAGTAGAAGAAGCTAAGAATATGGTAGATACTATGTTAGTATCAGAAAGAATAAATAGTCAAAGATGTATAGGAAAAGATCTAGATACAACTAAAACTATAATAGATCCAAAAGAAGCCAAAAAAGAAATTGACAAAGAAGAAATAGGTAAAAAAGAAATAGAAAAATTAGTACATGAATTAAAAGGTTTATTAGCAGAAATGCTAGTATCAGAAAGAATAAACAGTCAAAGATGTATAGGAAAAGACTTAGACACAACTAAAACTATAATAGATAATAATAAAAAATAATTAAAACACCTACATTAATGTAGGTGTTTTTGATAATATAAAGATGTTATAAAAATTAATTTAGGGAGAAGTATATTATGAAAAAATTTAGCATCTTTATGATAATAGTATGTTTAATAGCTATTAGTATTTTAGGGTGTACAAGTAATGAAAATAATAAAAAACAAATCAGTGTTTCGGTAGCAGCAAGCTTAAAAGAGGCAATTTTAGAATTAAAAAAAGAATATGAACTTAAAAATAATAATGTCGAATTAGTCATAAATTATGGTTCATCAGGAACTCTAAAGCAACAAATTGAACAAGGAGCTCCTTGTGATTTATTTATCTCAGCAGGGAAAAAACAAGTAGATGAGTTAAATAAAAAAGGTATATTAAATAAGGAAAGTGTAAGAAATTTAGCAAAAAATAAGTTGGTTTTAGTTAGTAGCAATAATTCCAAAAATTATAGTATAGACGATCTTATGAGTGAAAAAGTTAAACATATAGGAATAGGGCATCCTGAAAGTGTACCAGCAGGAGAATATGCATATGAAACTTTAAAAAATTTAAACTTAGAGGAAAAAGTAAAAGATAAGTTAGTTTATGCTAAAGATGTAAAAGAAGTACTAGCGTGGGCTCAAGTAGAAAATGTGGATGTAGGATTTGTATATTCAACGGATGCAGTAAATAATAATAAAATTAATATTATAAAGGAAATAGATGATAAATACCATTCACCTATAATATACCCAATGGCAATAATAAAGGATAGCAAAAATATAGAAGAAGCTAAAGATTTCCAAAAATTTTTATTTAGCAAAGAGGGACAAGATATATTAAAAAAATATGGGTATAAGGAAATATAACTATAAAATAGGGGGAATTACATATAATATGAATTTTGATTTGACACCATTAATTATATCTATAAAAACATCTCTAATTGCAACTATTATAACAAGTATAATAGGAATTTTAATAGCATATCTTATGATGAATTATAAAGGAAAATTTAGAACCTTAATCGAAATAATCTTAACCCTTCCTTTAATACTCCCTCCAACAGTAGTTGGATTTTGTTTATTACTTATATTTGGTAAAAATGGGATAATAGGAAATATATTAATATCAATGAATAAAAATATAATATTTACTTGGTGGGCTACTGTAATCTCAGCAGTAGCAGTATCTTTACCAATTATGTACAGAAGTTTAAGATCGTCATTTGAACAAATTGATGAAAATATAATACTATCAGCAAGGACTTTAGGTCTTAGTGAGTGGAATATATTCAAAAAAATAATATTACCGCTATCAACACCTGGTGTGATAGGAGGTATAGCATTATCATTTGCAAGAGCAATAGGTGAGTTTGGAGCTACATTGATGATAGCCGGAAATATACCTGGAAAAACACAAACAATACCAATAGCTATATTTTTTGAGGTTGAAAGTGGAAATATGGCTATGGCTAGCTTTTGGGTTATGGTAATAATACTAATGTCACTAGGTATAATGTTAATACTTAATTATTGGTCTAACAAACAATTAAAAATAGTAGGAAAGAGGAAATAATAATGTCTCTATATATTGATATAGAAAAAAGGGTTGGAGAAAAGATATTAAAAGTGAAAATAAATCAAGAATGTAAAAAACTAGTTTTTTTGGGACAGTCAGGCTCTGGTAAGAGTATGACATTAAAATGTATTGCAGGTCTTGAAACGCCAGATAAAGGTAAAATTATATTAAATAATAAGGTATTATTTGATTCGGATGAAAAAGTTAACTTACCTCCTCAGGATAGAAAAGTTGGATTTTTATTTCAAAATTATGGACTATTCCCTCATATGACTGTAAAGAAAAATATAGAGATTGGAATAAGTAATTTACGAAAAAAAGATATAGAAGAATTATCTCAAAGGTATATAAATAAATTAAAGCTTAATGGATTAGAAAATAGGTACCCTTATGAATTGTCAGGGGGACAAGCACAGAGGGTAGCATTAGCTAGGGTTTTAGTTACAGAACCGGAAGTATTGTTACTAGATGAGCCATTTTCTGCGCTAGATTACCACTTAAGAAAAAACATAGGATTAGAAATAAATGAAATATTAAATGAATACAACAAAAATTCAATAATTGTTACTCATGATATAGAAGAAGCATATAGAATGTGTGAAGACATAGTAGTGTATGAAGATTTAGAGGCTAAGGTTAAAAGAAATAGACATGATCTATTCAATAATCCAAGCACAGTTTTAGAAGCTAAAATAACTGGATGTAAAAACATATCAAGGGTTAAGGTTTTGGAGTATAATACCATATATGCTATAGATTGGGATTTAATAATAGAGGATATAAATGCTAAAAAATTTAAGTACATAGGTATAAGAGAAAATAATATAAGCATAGATAAGGTAGAGGATTCAATAAGTAAAGAATTTGTAGTAGAAAATGTAATAGAAAACCCAGAAACGATAAGTGTCTTTTTAAGAAAAGATAAAAGTAAAAAAGCTATAGAAGTAAGATTAAAAAATAAGGATTTAAAGCTTGTAAGAGGAAATAGAGTTAGTATAAATATTAATAGAAATAAAATATATTATTTAAATTAGAGGAAAACTAGTAAATATTACAATATATTACAGAATTTATAATAAACATAGATATAAATTAAACAATGATATAATACAATTAATATATATTTATATTTAGGAGGGGGTCAATGAAACTAGTATGGTTAGTTGTAGCAATAATATTTGCTATAGCAGAAGCTATGACACCGAGCTTAACGTTAATTTGGTTTAGTTTAGCTGCTGTAATACTTATGTTTTTAAGTAGTTTTATAGAAAGTATAATAGTCCAAGTAATAATATTTGCTGTAATCTCAATAATTCTATTAATAATAGGTACTAGAAAGATAGTTAAAAAAGATAAAACATTTAAGTATAGTACAAATCTTAATGCTGTATTAAATAAAAAAGGCATGGTAACAAAAGATATAAAAGAAAATCAAATGGGATTAGTAGTAGTAGATAATGAAGAATGGAGTGCAATATCTATAGACAATAGTGAGATTTTAAAAGGTGAAGAAGTTATAGTGATGAAGATAGAGGGAGTTAAGTTAGTTGTAAGTAAACATGATGAAGTATCTATAATTAAATAAAAAGGTATATAAATTATTTAGGAGGATGTATTATGTTTGAAATGATAGGGAATTTAGTAATACCGATACTTATAATAGTAGTAGCAATTGTTATTGCTCTATCTTGTGTAAGAGTGGTAAAACAGTCTAGGGTAGGTATAATAATGAGGCTAGGCAAATTTAGAAAGGTAGCAGACACAGGTGTTCATTTCTTAGTTCCATTTTTAGATCAGATGAGTTATATAATTGATTTGAGAGAAAATGTTGTTGATTTTCCTCCTCAACCAGTTATAACAAAAGATAACGTAACTATGCAAATAGATACAGTTGTTTATTACAAAATAACAGATCCTGTAAGATATGTATTTGAAATAGCAGATGCTATTACAGCTATAGAAAACCTAACTGCTACAACTTTAAGAAACTTAATAGGTGAATTAGATTTAGATGAAACTTTAACGTCAAGAGATGTTATAAATACAAAGATGAGAGCTATATTAGACGAAGCTACTGATAAGTGGGGGATAAAAGTAAACAGGGTAGAGCTTAAAAATATAATGCCACCACATGATATACAAGTAGCAATGGAAAAGCAAATGAGAGCTGAGAGAGAAAGAAGAGAGGCAATACTTCAAGCAGAAGGTAATAAATCAGCTTCAATACTTCAAGCAGAAGGAGAAAAACAATCAGCGATACTTAGAGCAGAAGCTAAGAAAGAAGCCATGATAAGGGAAGCTGAAGGTTTGAAAGAATCCTCTATATTAAAAGCACAAGGGGAAGCAGAGGCTGTAAAAGAAATGGCTATAGCTAAGGCACAAGGAGAAGCTGAAGTTATTTTAAAGGTTCAAGAAGCAACAGCTAAAGGATTAAGAGAAGTATTATCAGCTATGAAGGAATCTGATGTGGATGAAAGAATACTAGCTTTAAAATCTATAGAAGCACTAGAAAAGGTTGCCCAAGGAAATGCAACTAAGTTAGTATTACCTTCTGATACAGTAAACTTCTTAGGAACTTTTAAAGGTATAAAAGAAGTCTTAAGTGATGGTAAAAATTAAAGAATAAAAAAATACCGCTAGATGCATACTTGCATCAAGTGGTGTTTTTTTATTGCTTACAAATCATTTAATCCTAGTAAATTTTGTTACTTTGTATATAAAATAAATGGATTACTTAGAAAATAACATTGTCAAAAAAATAATTAAACTAATTAACAACAAAATTAAAAAATGTATTTGAAGTTTATTAACAAATTATATAAGTAGAAGATTATACATAATTCTATTAAATAATGGTATAGATATAGAATATTATGTTAGAATTACACATCACATGACTGAATTTTACTATAAGTTATTTGTTAATTATAAGACTTACTGATATATAATTATATACTATACAGGGGAAAATGAGAGAGGATTGAAAATTTATTTATGAAATATAAAGAAGCAACATGTAATAAATCTATTATAGAAAATATAAAAAAATTTAAAAGTGGTGAGTCCTATAATAGCTATAAATTTTTAGGATGCCATATTCGTGATAATATTACTTCATTTACATTGTGGGCTCCAAATGCAAAGCAAGTTTATTTAACCGGGGACTTTAATAATTGGAATCTGTATCAGTATACAATGAACAATCTAAATAATTTAGGATTTTGGTATATATCTTTAGAAAATATAAAAGAAGGTTGTTCTTATAAATACCATATAATAGGAGCTGATGGAAGTAAAAAACTAAAATCAGATCCGTATTCTAGATTCTCAGAGAAAAGGCCAAATACAGCATCTATTGTATATAAAGAAGATGATTATAAATGGAATGATAAAAATTGGAATATACAACGAAAAAAACAAAATACTAATGAAATTCCAATAAATATATATGAGGTACATTTAGGTTCATGGAAAAGAAAATGGGATGGAGAGTTTTTTGATTATAAAGAATTATATGAACTAGTAGACTATGTAAAAGATATGGGATATACCCATATAGAAATTTTACCAATAACAGAACATCCATTAGATGAATCTTGGGGATATCAAACAACAGGTTATTATAGTAGCACAAGTAGATACGGACCACCAGAAGAATTTAAAAAGTTTATAGATAGATGCCATCAAAATCAAATTGGAGTTATATTAGATTTTGCATATAGTCATTTTTGTAAAGATGATCATGGTCTATATAAATTTGATGGGTCGGCTCAATATGAGTATGAAGAACCGTTAAAAGCTGAAAATATAGGATGGGGCACTGCACATTTTGATTTGGGAAAGCCAGAAGTAAAGAGCTTTTTAATATCTAATGCATTATATTGGTTTAAAGAATTTCATATAGATGGTATAAGAGTTGATGCTGTATCAAGCATGCTATACCTAGATTATGATATAGGCCAGTGGAAGCCTAATAAATATGGTGGAAGAGAAAATTTAGAGGCAATAGAATTTATTAAAGAATTCACAAAGATTATTTATGAAAATGTAGAGAATCCTTTGATAATAGCAGAAGAATCAACTGCTTGGCCTATGGTTACAGGACCTACCTATAAAGGATCACTAGGTTTTACATATAAATGGAATATGGGATGGATGAACGACACATTAAAATATATGGAAATGGACCCTATATATAGAAAATATCATCACGAGCTTATAACATTTTCTTTTATGTATGCTTTTTCAGAAAATTTTATACTTCCTCTATCTCATGATGAAGTAGTTCATGGAAAGAAATCTCTTTTAGATAAAATGCCTGGAGATGAGTGGAAAAAATTTGCAGGCTTAAGAACTCTATATGCATATTACATGATACATCCAGGAAAAAAATTATTGTTTATGGGAAATGAATTCGCTCAAGATATAGAATGGAGGTATGCATATGGGCTTGAATGGGAATTGTTAGAGCGAGATCAACACAAAAAAATTAAAGAATATGTAAAGAAACTTAATCATTTATATAAAAATGAAAAAGCTTTATATGAAATTGATAATAGTCATAAAGGATTTGATTTTATAGATCCGCATAACAATGAACAAAGCATAGTAGTACTTATGAGAAAAGGTAAAAAAGTAGAAGATTTTATTATAGCTGTAATAAATTTCACACCTATAGTGCATTACGATTATAAAGTTGGAGTACCGTATGAAGGTACATATGAAGAAGTTTTCAACTCAGATGATGTAATCTATGGAGGTTCTGGTCAAACAATGAAAGGTTCAGAACTTTTCTCAATAAATTCAAAATGGCACAACAAAGAACATCACATAAAAATAAAAGTACCACCATTAGGGGCAACCTTTATAAAAGGAAAAAATCTTAAAAAAATTAAATATGAGATGGATAAGGGGAAAAAGATATTAATCGGTGGGTTAAGTCAAGATATAAAACGTATAAATAATAGCAAGATATTAGTAAAAAAGAAAAAATTATAAATTAGGGGGAAAAGCCATTGAAAAAAGATATTTTAGCTATGATTTTAGCAGGGGGACAAGGATCAAGATTAGGAGTGTTTACAAAAAGAATTGCAAAACCTGCAGTTTCTTTTGGTGGAAAATATAGAATAATAGATTTTGTATTAAGTAATTGTACAAATTCAGGAATAGATACTGTTGGAGTTTTGACTCAATATAGACCATTAATACTAAATTCACACATAGGTATAGGTAGTCATTGGGACTTAGATAGAATAAATGGAGGAGTATATATATTGCCTCCATATATGAATGAGAAAGAAGGAAGTTGGTATAGAGGAACAGCTCATGCAATACATCAAAATATGAGCTTTATAGATGATTATAATCCAGAATATATACTTATATTATCTGGGGATCACATATATAAAATGGACTACAACAAAATGTTAAATTATCATATCGAAAAGAAATCAAAAGCCACAATAGCTGTAATAGAAGTGGGGTGGGATGAGGCATCTAGATTTGGAATAATGAATACTAAAGAAGATGGAAGTATATATGAATTTGAAGAAAAACCTAAAAATCCAAAAAGCAACTTAGCATCTATGGGTGTATATATATTTGAATGGAAGATGTTAAGAAAATACTTTATAAAATCAGAGAAAGAAAATTTAAACTATGATGATTTTGGCAAAGATTTAATACCAAAAATGTTAGAGGATAAAGTAGATATGTTTGCATATCCATTTAAAGGATATTGGAGAGATGTAGGTACTATAGAAAGTTTATGGGAAGCTAATATGGACCTTATAAGATCAAAAGAGGTATTAAATTTACAAGATCCAAAATGGAAAATATATACTAATACAATGGCAATGCCACCGCAATATATTGGTAAAAATTCTAACATAAATGAATCATTAGTAGCTGGTGGGTGTGTTGTGCTAGGAGATGTTAAGAGTTCTGTATTATCCCATGGCGTTACTATAGGTGAAAATAGCAATATATCAGACTCTGTGATAATGCCAAATGTCACAATAGGAAAGAATGTGGTTATAGAAAAAGCTATGATAGGTGAAGGTGCAGTAATAAAAGATAATGTAATTATAAGAGAATGTGAAAAGATAAATGTTATTTCTGAGTATGATATTGTTGATGAAGAGCTAATTTCAGAAGGGGTGATGTAATAATGAGAAATAAATGTATGGGGATAATAAATTTAAATAAAAAGGGAGATCCAAATATAAGTAAATTAAATTATGCTAGACCAATAGCATCTACACCTATTGGTGGAAGATATAGAATTATAGATTTCACTTTATCTAATATGGTAAATTCAGGCATAACAAATATAGGTATATTTGCGAAAGAAAAATATAGGTCTTTGACAGATCACATAGATAGTGGAAAGGACTGGGATTTAAGCAGAAAGAAAGGTGGATTATCTATATTTAGTCCAGAACATACGGAACATCAAAATGTGTATCCGTATAGAGATGGAGATATATATAATTTATTATGTAATATAGAGTATATTAAAAGAAGTGAAGAGGATTATGTATTAGTTTCTCCAGGTTACATGATATGTAATATCGATTATTTAGAGGTTTTAAAGTATCACAAAGAATCTAATAATTATATAACGCTTATATATAAAGAAATTGAC
Organism: Romboutsia sp. 1001216sp1; assembly: GCF_039841805.1. Classification (NCBI taxonomy): domain Bacteria; kingdom Bacillati; phylum Bacillota; class Clostridia; order Peptostreptococcales; family Peptostreptococcaceae; genus Romboutsia; species Romboutsia sp. 1001216sp1. The sequence continues at coordinate 13,341 of NZ_JBDPHA010000020.1, read as the reverse complement.
AATGCAAGAGAAGATTTTAAAGGCAATATAACATTAACCTTAAATGATAATAATGATGTATTAAATATGGGTACTAATATAGGGGCATTTAATAAGGCTAATATATACATGGAAATGTATATTATGAAAAGGTTAGATTTTATACATATAATAGAGAACCTAACAAATACAGGAGATTTCATGTATTTAGAAGATTATATATTTGATGTGGTAAAACATAAAAAAGTAGGGGGATTTAAATATGCTGGATATCTAAAATGTGTAAAATCTGTAAAATCATATTTTGAAACAAGTAAGGACTTATTAGATATAAATATAGCTAAGGAATTGCTTTATTCAGATAGAAAAATATTAACTAAGGAAAAAAATGAAGCTCCAACTATATATACTGATAGTGCTAATGTAGAAAATTCTTTTATTGCAAGTGGATGCTTAATTGAAGGAAATGTAAAAAATAGTATTATATTTAGAAAAGTTCATATAGAAAAAGGTGTTAATATAGAAAATTCTATAATAATGCAAAATTGTGTCATAGGGGAGAATAGTAAATTAGAAAATGTGATATTTGATAAAAACATAGTTTTATCAAAAGGTAGAGAATTAAAAGGTGATGAAAATTATCCTATAGTTATAGAAAAGAATATAAGTATCTAATTTAAGGGGGAAGTAGTTAGTGAAAGTTCTTTATGTTACGTCAGAATGTTGGCCATTTGCAAAAACAGGGGGATTAGGAGATGTATCCTATGCCCTTCCAAAAGCATTAAAAAAAGAAGGGGTAGACATTAGAGTAATACTACCTAAGTATTCAACTATACCTAATTATCTGAAAGAGAAATTAAAAGAGGTAGCAGTATTTAATGTAGAAGTGGGATGGAGAAATCAATACTGTGGACTTTTAGAAATGGAGCTAGATGGAATTAAATTTTATTTCATAGACAATGAATACTATTTTAAACGTGAAGGTGAAATTGCATACTTATATGGATATGATGATGATGCAGAAAGATATACTTTCTTTAGCAATGCGGTACTAGAATCTATGTCTATAATTGATTTTTACCCAGATGTAATTCATATGAACGATTGGCATACTGGAATGATACCATTAATATTAAAAGAAAAATATAGTCATTTAGAAAAATATAGAAATATCAAAACTATATATACTATCCATAATCTTCAATACCAAGGTGTATTTTCAAATAAAGTATTACCAGATGTATTAGGACTTCCACAATCCTATTTAGATAATGGGGATGTAGAATATTACGGTGGAGTTAACTTTATGAAGGCGGGAATAGTATTTAGTGATAAAGTTACTACTGTGAGTCCAACTTACTCAAGTGAAATACAAACAAAGTACTATGGATATGGCTTAGATGGATTGCTTTTATCAAATAATCACAAATTAAAAGGTATACTTAATGGAATAGATTATGACTTAAATAATCCTTCAACAGATAATGAATTATTTTTTAGATACGATATAAATAGCATAGATAATAAGGTAAAAAATAAATTAAGACTACAGGAAATATTAGGTCTTGAGGTAAATGAAGAGATACCTCTTATAGGTATAGTATCAAGATTAGTATCACAAAAAGGTTTTGATTTAATATCTTATATTATGCCTGAAATACTTAGGGAAAAACTTCAAATAGTGGTACTAGGAACAGGAGAACATCAATATCAATCTATGTTTAATTACTATGATTCAAAATATCCTAAAAAAGTTTCAGCTAGAATAATATTTAATAGCTCTCTTGCTCAACAAATATATGCAGGAAGTGATATGTTTTTAATGCCATCTTTATTTGAACCTTGTGGTATAGGTCAAATGTTAGCTATGAGATATGGAACATTACCGATAGTTAGGGAAACTGGGGGACTTAAGGATACAGTTAATCCATATAATAAATATACTGGAGAAGGAAATGGATTTAGTTTTAAAAACTATAATGCACATGAAATGCTTTTTTGTATACAAGAGGCTGTAAGAACTTATAATGATAAAGAAAAATGGAGAAGGTTAGTTATAAATGCAATGAATACCGATAGTAGCTGGGAAAAGTCAGCTAAAGAGTATATAAAGACTTATAAAGATACTCAGAATTAAAGGGGAGATTCTATGGTCAGAATTACAAAACAAGAATTTAAAGAAATGTTTAATTCAAAAATATATAGCATCTATGCACACTCTATAAATGAAGCTACAAATGAACAACTTCAAATAGTTTTAAGCAGCGTTATAAAAGATATAATAGCTAAGTATTGGGTAGATAATAGACTTAGTACTAACAAAGAAGTTTATTATTTTAGTATAGAGTTTTTAATAGGTAGACAATTAAAATCCAATTTATTAAATTTACAAATAGAAGAAGTGATAAAAGAAGGTCTAGAGGATATGGGAATAGATTTAGATGATTTAATATGTGCAGAAAAAGATCCAGCTTTAGGAAATGGTGGTCTTGGAAGGTTAGCAGCTTGTTTTCTAGACTCAATGGCATCGCTTAATATAAGTGGTCATGGATACGGTATAAGATATAAGTATGGTTTATTTGAGCAAAAATTTATTAATGGATATCAAGTAGAAGTACCTGATAACTGGCTTTTACATGAACAATACTCTTGGGAAAGTATTAGACCAAATAAAGCTGTAGTTGTTAAATTTGGTGGAGAGGTTTATTTAGAAGAAGACAATGGAAGACTTAAAGCAAAACATCATGGTTATATACCAGTTATGGCTATGCCATATGACATACCAATAATAGGATATGATAATGATTGCATAAATACATTAAGATTATTTAAAGCAGAAATCTTAAATAGAGATTTTGGAATTAATACATTATATGCAAATACTTTTACTGGTAGCTATGAGCAAGCCTTAAAATATAAATACTACACAGAAGAAATATCTCAAGTTTTATATCCAAACGACTCAAATCATGCAGGAAAACTTTTAAGATTAAAGCAAGAATACTTTTTAGTAAGTTCAGGAATACAAGATATAATAAATAAATATAGAAAAAATAAGTTTGATATACTAGATTTTCCAAAACATATAGCAATTCATATAAATGATACACATCCAACATTATGCATACCAGAACTTATGAGAATTTTACTAGATGAAGAGGGATTATCTTGGGAAGAAGCTTTTGATATAACAAAAAATACTATATCCTATACGAATCATACAATAATGGCAGAAGCTATGGAAAAATGGCCTGTAGATATGATGAAAGAGCTATTACCTAGAATTTATATGATAATAGAAGAAATAAATAAGAGATATGTAGAATATCTGAATCATAAGTATAATGATAATGAAAAAATAAGAAGAATGAGTATAATATGTGATAATAACATAAACATGGCTAATCTATCTATAATAGGGAGTTATAGTGTAAATGGAGTTGCAAAGCTTCATACAGAAATATTAAAGAAAGAAGTTCTAAGTGATTTTTATGAAGATGATCCAGGTAAATTTAACAATAAGACTAATGGTATAGCTCATAGAAGATGGCTTATAAGTTGTAACGAAGACCTTAGCAACTTGATAACAGAGCATATAGGTAATAGATGGAAAAAAGATACAGAAGAATTAAAAAGGTTAGAAGATTATAAAGAAAACAGAAATTTTTTAAAGAAATTAGAGTGTATTAAGATAAAAAATAAAACTAAACTTGCCAATTTTATAGCTGAAGAATATGGTATATGCATAAATCCAGAATCAATCTATGATGTACAAATAAAAAGATTACATGCGTATAAGAGACAGCTATTAAATGTACTTCATATTTTACACTTATATCATGAGTTATTAGAAAATCCAGAACTTGACATTGTACCAAGAACATTTATATTTGGTGCAAAGGCAGCACCAGGGTATCACTTGGCTAAATGTATAATAAAGTTGATAAACTCTGTGGCTGAAAAAATAAATAATGATAAAAGCATAAATAACAAGATAAAATTAGTATTTATAGAGAATTACGGCGTGTCTTTAGCTGAAAAAATAATTCCATCAACAGATGTTAGTGAGCAAATATCAACAGCTACAAAAGAAGCATCAGGAACTGGAAATATGAAATTTATGATGAATGGGGCAATAACTTTAGCAACATTAGATGGTGCAAATGTAGAGATATATGACCAAGTAGGTGAAGAAAATATCGTTATATTTGGACTTAAAGCATCTCAAGTATTAAATTACAATAAATATGGAGGATACTCATCTTTAGATCTATATAACTCTAATTTTAAAATAAAGCGAGTTGTAGACGATCTGGTAAATGGATTTATTCCAAATATATCAAAAGAAGGTAGGGTTATATATGATTCATTAATAACATATAATGATGAATATTTTGTACTAAGAGATTTTGAAAATTATATAGAGGCCCAAAGCAAGATAGATACTTTATATAGGGATAAAGAAAAGTGGAGTAAAATGTGTCTAATTAATATAGCTAATTCAGGTATTTTCTCTAGTGATAGAACTATATCTGAATATGCAAAAGACATTTGGTTTAGGGGGTGCTAGATAAATGGGAAATATAATAACTTATAATTCCTGGGAAGATAAAGCTCCTTTTGGTGCTTTAAAATTAAACCAAGAGTTTAGAATAACAGTTAAAGTTAATGAAAATTATAATGTAAAAGACATTTCCTGGGTAATTTTAAAGGAAGATGTAGAAATAGATAAAATAAGTTTGATAAAAGAGAATAAAAAATACTATAATGGTGAATTTAGTGGATTTAATGAAATAGGTTTATATTTTTATTACTTTAAAGTAGAAGTTGAAATAGAAGGAGAAATTAAAGTAATATACTATGGAAAAAATATAGAAGATGGAAGTTGTATAGAATACCAATATAATAATATAAACAAATATCAAATAACAGTATATGATGAGTATAATGCACCTACTTGGTATAAAGAAGGGATATTATATCATATATTTATAGATAGATTTAATAATGGGAATAGAAATAAGAAGATTAATAATCCAAAGAAAAATAGCTTTTTATATGGCACTTGGGATGATGCCCCTATGTATATAAAAGATGAACAAGGAGATATAATAAGATGGGATTTCCATGGTGGAAATCTAAAAGGAATAATTGATAAATTAGGATATCTTAAAAAACTGGGTGTAAGTATTATATACCTAAGCCCAGTTTTTGAGGCATCTAGTAATCACAAGTATGATACAGGAGACTACAAAAAGATTGATTCCATGTTTGGAGATGAAGAAATATTTAAGGAATTAATTGATAAAGCTAAAAGCAAGGGAATAAATATTATATTAGATGGAGTATTTAGTCATACTGGGGCAGATAGTAAGTACTTTAATAAATATAATAATTACAATGAAGTAGGTGCATACCAATCAAACCATTCAAAATATAGGGATTGGTACAGATTTAAAGAGAATAGCGACGAATATGAGTCTTGGTGGGGAGTAAAGGATCTTCCAAATGTTAATGAGCTTAATGAAACTTATATGAATTATATAATAAATGATGATGATAGTGTTATAAATAAATGGACCAGTATGGGTGTTAAAGGTTGGAGATTAGATGTATGTGATGAGTTACCATCGGAATTTATAAAAGAATTTAAGTTAAAACTTAAGAATATAGATAGTGAAGCTGTTTTAGTAGGAGAAGTATGGGAAGATGCATCTAATAAAATTAGTTACAATAAAAGAAGGGGATATCTTTTAGGTAAAGAACTTGATTCTGTAATGGGATATCCATTTAGAAAAAATATATTAGAATTTCTTAAAGGAGTAATTTCATCAAATCAACTTAATAATAAATTTTTAGAAATAAAGGAAAATTATCCAAAGGAAGCCTTTAAGTCTAATTTAAACCTATTAGGGAGCCATGATGTCACAAGAATTAAAACAGAACTTAACGAAGATAATAAATTATTAAAGATTGCAGTAGCAATACAAATGACCTTTGAAGGAGTTCCATATATATATTATGGAGATGAAGCAGGACTTTGTGGAAAAACAGATCCAGATAACAGAAGAACCTATCCTTGGAAGCATGAGGATAAGAATATGATTGAGTTTTACAAAAGCCTTACAATTATAAGAAATAAATATAAAGCTTTATTACGAGGGGAAACTGAGTTTATAAACACGAAAAATGATGCTGTATTTTCATATATAAGATATACAAGTGATGAAAAAATATTAATTATAATAAATAAATCAGACAATGAAGAATGTATAGAGCTAAACTTAGGAAAAGAGGCAAGAGGGATAGATTTAATTAAAGATATCCAGGTAGAATTAAACTTAATTGAAAAAGAAGCTGATACAATAAATTTAATTATTCCTCCTAAAGATTTTAAAATAATTAATATAAAATAATAATATTTCTATATAAATATAAAAATGTATAAATATACCATTATGTGTATATAATTCAACTAAAATACGTAAAAAAGGAAGAGAAGCTATGAATAATGTTATTTTAGTTGGAAGATTAACTCAAAATCCAGAAATTGAGTATATAGGTCAAAGAGCAAAATCCAAATTTACAATAGCAATTAGTAGAAATTATATCAATAAAGAAGGAGTACGAGATGTAGATTTTATACCAGTAGAGATTTGGGGTAGACAAGCAGAAATATTTTGTAAATATGTATTCAAAGGAAGAAGAATTGGTATAGAAGGTCAAATTAGAGTTAAAAAATATAAGACAAAAGATGGAGTAAATAAAACATATACTAATGTACTTGCAAGTAGTTTTAAATTTTTAGATAACAAAAAGAATGATCCTACACAAGAATACTTTGCTTCAAATGATATATTTGAAAAAGAAAACTCTAAAGAAGAGACTATTGAGGAAGTATTCCCTTTTTAACTATGTAAAAATATAAATTTATAACTAAAAATAATTAAAAATTAAAAAAATTTCTAAAAAATAGAATAAGGGTTTATAAACCCTTATTCTATTTTTTGTTTAATTTATAAAATAAAATTTTAAAATATAGGATGAAATAATAAGTAAAAATTAAAAGATACTTAATAAAAAAATATCTACTATATAAAATAACGAATTTGAATTGTGTAACCAAATAAAATAAAGTTAATTTAAAAAATATAGGTTTAATATATATATATGAGATAAAATAACTTTAAAAAAATAAAAAAAATAATGTTATAATCAAATGGTACTTTAATTTTTAATGTACAATTGGACGGAAATTGTGTATAATAAGCATATAGAAAGTTAAAAAAGTTCGAGAGGAAGGAAATTTTAAATGAAGAAAAAACTTACATTAACTAGTAAAATCTTATTAGGATTATTACTTGGATTTATATTCGGATTAATAGTAAAACAATTACCAACAGGATTTATAAAAGATACATTATTATTAAATGGGATACTTAAAGTATTTGGAAATGGGTTTACAAGTGCTATAAAGATGATGGTGGTTCCTTTAGTATTTGTATCATTAATATGCGGTATAGCATCTATGGGAGATGTAAAGAAGTTAGGTAGAATTGGTGGAAAGACAATGCTATTTTATCTAGGAACAACAGCAATAGCTATAATAGTTTCTCTTATATTAGGAAACGTATTAAAGCCAGGTAGCGGTATAAGCATGGGAGCTGTAGAAATGGGGTCAGTAGCAATAGGAGAAAGTAAGTCAATAACAGATATTATATTAAATATAATACCAAGCAACCCAATACAAGCTTTAGCCAGTGGTGAAATGTTACAAGTTATATTCTTTGCAGTGCTTATAGGTATATCTATAAGTGTGGTGGGTAAAAAAGCAGAGCCTATAAAGGTTTTATTTGAAAGTGCTAATGAAGTATGTATGAAAATGGTCAATATAATAATGTTATTTGCCCCATATGGTGTATTTGCTCTAGTTGCTAATACTTTTGCAACAGTAGGAACTGATGCTATGATAGGTCTTATGAAGTATGTATTAGTAGTATTACTTGGATTATTGGTTCATGTAGTAGTTGTATATGGAGGATTATTTAAATTATTTACTAGACAAAAGATAAAACCATTTTTAAAGAAATTTACACAAGTAGCAGTAGTTACATTCTCAACAGCATCAAGTAATGCATCTGTACCAGTTAGTTTAGAGATAATGGAAGAACTAGGTGTAGGAAAGTCAACAAGATCGTTTACAATACCTATGGGAGCTACAATAAATATGGATGGAACAGCTATAATGCAAGGTATAGCAGCATTATTCATAGCTCAAATATACGGTATTGATTTAGGAATGAATGATATGATAACTATAGTATTAACAGCAACTCTTGCATCTATAGGTACAGCAGGTGTACCAGGTGTTGGTATGATAATGCTATCTATGGTTTTACAATCAGTAGGACTTCCACTTGAAGGAATAGGTTTAATAATGGGAGTTGAAAGAATAATAGACATGTTTAGAACTACTGTAAATGTTATGGGAGATAATGTATGTACTCTTGTAGTAGCAAATAGTGAAAAGGATATAGATTTAGAAAAGTACAATAAAGAATCTGAGAAGTTAGTAGCTTAATATAAATACAAAATAAATAAAGAGGCGAATAATAAATTTATTATTCGCCTCTTTATTTATTTTCAATTAATTAATACCATAGAAAGAATAGAGAATATTATGTTAATGTCTACGTAATGAAATTAATTTTTTTATAGAAATGTATAAAAATAGAAAAATATTTAATATTATATATTTTTGAAAAAAGTTTAGTTATTATATACTTAAATATTAAAAAAAATAAACTTGAAGTATTGATAAAACAAATGAAATTCTAAAAAAATAAAATTATAAAACTTTTAAAAATTTACTAATACTAAACTATAAAAAAATTAATATTAACAATATGGTTTGAAAAGGTGTGTATATATTGTAAATGCTAGGATTTGAAAAAATAAAAAAGTCTTGATAAAAAATAGAAAAGTTAATATAATAAATTATGGTAGTTTAATAAAGGTAAATTTTAAGTGTAAAAATAATAATCTTAAATTTAAAAAATAATTGAATAAAAATATAGAAAGGAGGTTGGGATATGAAAGTTAATGTCGAAAAATGCGTTAAGGATTACCAAGAGGCTCCATTATTAAATTCATTAAAAGATTATTCACAGATGGATATAGTATGTTTTGATGTACCAGGTCATGTAAGAGCACAAGGTGTAGAAGTACTTAATGATTATTTTGGAGAAAATATTATGAAAATGGATATAAATTCATCTCCACTTATGGATAATGTATCTAACCCAAGAACTATTATAAAAGATTCTCAAAATATGCTTGCTAAAGCTTATGGTGCAGATGAAGCATTTTTTATAACCAATGGTACCACGGGTGCTATACATATAATGATTTTAAGTACCATAAATCAAGGGGATAAGATACTTATTCCAAGAAATATCCATAAATCGGTTATAAATGCACTTATACTTTCTGGAGGACACCCAATTTTTATACAGCCAGAGTTTGATAATTCATTAGGGATTAGTTTAAATGTTAGTTTAAATTGTATAAAGGATGCATTAGATAAACATAAGGATATAAAAGCAGTGTTTTTATTAAATCCAACATACTATGGAGCATGCTCAGATATAGAAGAAATAGTGAAATTATGTCATAGTAAAGGCGTATTAGTATTAGTAGATGAAGCTCATGGTGCTCATTTTAATTTTAATAATGACTTACCAATTTCAGCAATGAATGCAAAGGCCGATATGTCTGCAGTAAGTATTCATAAAACGGGAGGAGCGTTGACACAAGCTTCAGCACTTTTAGTAAATAGCAAAAATATAGATGTGAATAAAGTACAACAAACTATAAATATGATTCAATCCACATCAGCATCATATTTATTAATGGCGAGTATTGATGGGGCTAGATTAAATCTAGAAACTAATGGAGAGTCACAATTATCAAGAGCATTAAATTTATCTAGATATGCAAAATATAAGATAAATAAAATAAAAGGTATTAAGGTAATTTCTAAAGAAATGCTAGAAAATAATGGTGTAGAGTCAATAGATGAGACTAAACTTTGTATAAATGTTAGAGGGTTGGGCTTAACAGGATTTGAAGTCTATGACTTATTATATCAAAATTATAATGTTCAAGTTGAGCTGGGAGATATTTATAATATACTAGCATTAATATCAATAGGAACAACAAAGTCAGATGTAGATAAGCTTATAAAAGCTTTAGACTCTATTTCAAAGTCTAACATGTCAAATGAAAAAATTAAATATATAGATATTAAGCAAATAAACCCTATTGTAAAACTCAAACCTAGGGATGCTTTTTATAAAAATAAGGAAAGTGTAATTTTGGAAGAAAGTATAAATAGAGTTTGTGGAGAATCTATAATGGCTTATCCACCAGGAATACCAATAATAGCTCCAGGAGAGATTGTAACTAAAGAAATAATAGAATATATAAAAACTCTAAAAGCAAATAATGCGTACTTAACAGACATGAAAGATAAAACTTTAAATACTATAGTAGTTATAAAAGATTAAAATAGGAGAGTGATATTGATGAAGTTTGAGACACTTGGACGTCATATATTAGTAGAATATTACAATTGTGATGAGGAAATACTTAGAGACCCTAAACTTATAGAAAAGTTTATGAATGAATCAGCATTAAATGCAAAAGCAACAATAGTAGATTCTGTTTTCCATCATTTTAACCCATGGGGAGTATCAGGAGCAGTTATAATAGCTGAATCTCATTTAACAATACACACATGGCCAGAATACGGATATGCAGCAGCAGATTTCTTTACTTGCGGAGATATAGACCCTTGGAAGAGCTTTGAACTATTAGAAGAGCTTTTAAAAGCAGAAAGAAGTGAATCTACAGAAATACCAAGAGGATTAACAGCTAAAATACAAAAATTATCAAAAAAAGATTTAGGTAAAATTACTCATAAACCAGAAGCTATATAAGTAATAAATACCTAAATAAAATAAATAAAATTAAAATAAATTTGAATCTATATTATAACATATAAATAAAAAATACACAAATTAGTCCACAAATAAATATAGGACACATAAATATAAAAATTAAAATAAATTTGAATTATTAGGAGGAACTTTTATGGAACTTTGGTACACAGAGGAATGGACAGATAATGTACGTTTTTCAATAAAAGTAGATAAGCATTTATTTAGTGATAAGTCTGATTTTCAACAGGTAGATGTATTTGAAAGCAAGGAGTTTGGAAAGTTTCTAACATTAGATGGACTTATGATGGTAAATTACAAAGATGAATTTATATACCATGATATGATAGTTCATGTACCTATGGCAACTAATATGAATATTAAAAATGTATTAGTAATAGGTGGAGGAGATGGAGGTACTGTAAGAGAATTGACTCGTTATCCTCAAATAGAAAAAATAGATATGGTTGAAATAGATAAAATGGTTGTGGATGTGTCTAGAAAGTATATAGATATATGTGCATGCAAATTAGATGATGAAAGAGTAAATTTATACTATGAAGATGGTGTAGCGTTTGTCAAAAATTCTAAAGATGCATCTTATGATTTAATAATAGTAGACTCAACTGATCCAATAGGACCAGGAGAAGGATTATTCTCAGTAGATTTCTACAATGATTGCTACAGAATATTAACTACTGAAGGTATACTTGTAAATCAGAATGAAAGTCCATATTTTGATTTTAATGCTAAGGAAATGAAAAGAGCAAATGAAAAAATAAATAAGATATTTCCTATAGCAAAAGTTTATCAAGCTCATATACCAACTTATCCATCAGGACATTGGTTATTTGGATTTGCATCTAAGAAGTTTGATCCAATAAAAGATCAAAATAAAGATGATTGGGAAAAATTAAATTTAAAGACTAAATACTACAATAGTGATATACATAAAGGTGCATTTATGCTACCTCAATACGTTAAGGATATGCTAAATGAAAATAAATAAATTTTCACATATAAGTACATTTATGGGAATGGAAACTTCCTATGAAGATGCAGATGTAGTAGTATTTGGAGCAGGGTTTGATGGAACTACTTCAAATAGACCAGGAACTAGATTTGCAAGTAGTGCTATGAGACCTGAGTTTTATGGACTTGAAACATATAGTCCAATATTAGATTTAGATTTAGAGGATTTTAAAATATGTGATATTGGGGATTTAGAATTAAGTATAGGAAATACAGATAAAGTTTTAGAAGAAATATATATAGGAACTAAAGAAATTGTAAATGATAATAAGGTACCTTTTATGATAGGAGGAGAACATCTAGTTACTCTTCCAGCTTTTAAAGCTGTACATGAAAAATATGATGATGTATTTGTAATTCACTTTGATGCTCATACAGATTTAAGGCAAGAATATAACAACAATGAAAACTCACATGCTACTGTAATAAAAAGAGTATGGGATATAGTTGGAGACAATAGAATATTCCAATTTGGAATAAGATCTGGTACAAAAGAAGAGTTTGAATTTGCTTTAAAAGATAAGCATACCTATATGGAAGTTGAAACTATAAATACTTTTAAAGATATAATAAATAAATTAGATGGAAAAAATATTTATATAACTATTGATTTAGATGTTTTAGATCCATCAATATTCCCTGGAACAGGAACTCCAGAACCGGGTGGAGTAACATATAGAGAATTTAGAGAAATATTTACTATATTAAAGGAATCAAATATAAATATAGTAGGTTTAGATATAGTTGAATTAAGTCCTGACTATGATAGTACGAATGTATCTACAGTTGTGGCTTGTAAAATATTAAGAGAACTTTCTCTTGTAGCAGCGGATAATATAAAAAAATAAACGAAAGGTGAGATGAAAATGGCAAGACATTTATTTACTTCAGAATCAGTAACAGAAGGGCATCCAGATAAAATCTGTGACCAAATATCAGATTCTATACTAGATGCATTATTAGAAAGAGATCCACATGCAAGGGTAGCTTGTGAAACAACAACTACAACTGGATTAGTATTAGTAGCAGGAGAAATAAGTACTAATACATATGTAGATATCCCTAAATTAGTAAGAGAAACAGTAAGAGAAATAGGGTATGATAGAGCTAAATATGGATTTGACTGTGATACTTGTGCAGTAATAACTACAATAGATGAACAATCAGGCGATATAGCTATGGGTGTTGATGAAGCCTTAGAAAATAGAGAAGGTGAAACAACAGAAGATGAAATAGAAAAAGTTGGAGCAGGGGACCAAGGTATAATGTTTGGTTTCGCTTGTAATGAAACAGAAGAGTTAATGCCACTTCCAATATCTTTAGCTCATAA